>JBGOYR010000063.1:0-6442 GCA_041479765.1 Bathyarchaeia archaeon
ACACTGGCAAAAAGCACGGTATCGAAACCCTGATCGCCCGTACAAGCTACTGTGACCCCACAGCAAGGATTCTTGCAACCTTAGGCGCAGAACGACAGGTGCCTCCTTATGCTTGGCAGATACGCGTCACAGACTACGTCAACTTGCTTCAGAAAATGAAGCCTTTGCTGGGATCGCGTCTTGCAGCTTCCGAATATCGCGGCTTGACGGAGAAGCTGAATCTCAACTTTCGCCGATTCAGAGCTCAGATGGCAATCGAGAATGGCTCCGTCACAGACATACACCAGCTTCATACAGATGAACAATGCATAATAGGTCTTAATCCTCCAGCTTCCACCCGATTAATACTCGGCTACAAAAGCCGAGAGGAATTGGAAACATGCTTCCCCGACTTCTACGTGCGCCCAAAATACAAACGACTGATTGATGTTCTCTTCCCTAAAATGCCTTCGTACATTCATGTCGCCTATTGACTATCCATGCACCTAAACGTTTATTATCGGTTTTTGTCCTCTAGAAAGAAGCATGCCGGTTGCCATCCGAAGCTTCATTGACTTGGATCTGCCGATTCTGGCTCAGCTGCTTAATGAAGCTAATCGGGGATCGTACCAGTTCTATCCTTTTGATGAGAACAGCCTTCGCAAGTGGGTTCAGGATGGAAAGCTGCAGATTCTAATGGCAGAGGAAAATGGCGTGGTTCTCGGCTCGTACGCCTACGCTGATGGGCACTGGGGTGAAGAGATTGAATGGCTTGTGACCCGCGAAAGCCCATCCAACAAGCTTGTGGAGAGCTTGCTGCTAAAAGAGATCGAGAAATTCGTCAAACGTGGAGCGGTCTTCTACAGCATTGACGCGGAAAACCCTAAGATGAATGATTGGATTGAATATGGCTATAGAGCCGAGGGCGGACTGTACCATATGATCGCCAGACTTGATGGCGTGAGACCTCTGCCGAAGGCACCGGAAGGGATTGTGATTCGCAGTCTAAGACCAAACGAGGAAAAAGAGCTCATAGAAGCCGTGAACTCAGGCTTTGGATACGAGAGACTGAGACCGGGCATAGTTGAAAGATGGAAAACCGAGAATCCTCCTTTCACTGAAGAATGGGTTCACGTCGCTGAATCCAACGGCAAGATAGTTTCCATCGTGGCTTCAAGGACAGACGCAAACTACAACACGCATTTCAACGCAAAACGCGGCTATCTAGGCCCGGCAGCCACGATTCCGGAATTCCGTGGAAAAAACCTCGCCTCCATCCTTACACGCAGAGCAATGAATCTGCTCTTCGAGAAAGAGATGAATTCTGTCGGATTATACACGGGAGAGCAGAACACTGCCTCGGTGACACTCTTGCGAAAGCTCGAATTTGAAGTCGGTCACCATTGGAAATTCATGCGCAAGAACATGCCACAAAAAGCTGTCTAGCTTTGCCGAACGCAACAACGAAAGCGTAAGATTTTGTGACGTAAGAAGGAAAACATCAGGAATATCAAAAAGAGGATTCCTAGGCGGCGTTTTCTTTCCAAGCAATCTTGTTCACGTCTAATTCTCTGACGCGTGTCTCGATGAAGTCTGCCACCATGTCTTGATTGAATTTCCTCTCGTTCTCCTGTTTGTGCAATTGCTCCTCAATGACCTTCAAGACCTTTTCGACGTCGAAGGGCTTCATTATGTAAGCGTCTGCGCCACTGTTTACTGCCTGTATTGCGTTCTGCAACGTAGGATAGCCCGTGATGATTATCTTCCGCATCTTTGGCGATGTTGGTTTGAATTTCGTCAGAAGCTCTATTCCCTCTATGTCTGGAAGCCGAACGTCTATCAAAGCGACATTGTAGAATCCATTCTTGGTTTTTTCAAGCGCTCCCTTGCCAGTGCCCACAGATTCAACGTTATATCCTTCATCCGTAAGGATTGCCATGAGCACTTTTCTTATGTTCTCATCGTCATCAATAACGAGGATTCTGGCGTTTTCACCCACAACTCCTCACCTCCTTCTCTTGGTTTCGGTCTGATGGGAAGACTTACTTCAAACGTCGTGCCTTTTCCGAGAACACTTGTCGCAGATATCAATCCGCCGTGCGCTTCTACTATACGTTTGCATATTGGCAAGCCAAAGCCCATGCCCTTTGCTTTTGTTGTGAAAAGCGGCGTCCAGAGCTGCACAATAGTTTCAGTTGACATTCCCACTCCAGTGTCCGAGAATAGAAATCTAAGCTTGTCACCAACCTTGGCGCATTCTACCGTCAGTTTTCCGCCGTTGGGCATGGCGTCAATCGCGTTGTTGATGATATTTATGAAGCATCGCTCGGTTTTTTCAACGTCGATTTTCATCTTAGGGCTGCCTCTGGTAAGATTCACCAACTGAATGCTGTCCGGGATTTCCACAAGAGACAATACTTCTTTCATTATTGATGCGGGAGCAGTTTCTGTCACGTCCAATTTCAATTCTCTGGAGTAGTCCAACAAATCGTTTATTATCTTGTTTGAATAAAATATGTTCTTCTCGATAAGTTCGAGCATCTCTTTTATCTTGCCATCCATTTTCGGGACTAGTCGCTTCTTAACGTAATACGTCGCGCCTGCAATGCTTGTCAGAGGATTGCGTAGATCATGGCCAACCATTCCGGCCAGTTCGCCTATTACTGCCAGTCTTTGAGCTTTGAGCAATTGCTCTTGCGATATTCTGAGCTCGCGGGTTCTTTCCTCCACTTTTTGCTCAAGATGATCGGCGTAGGTTTCAAGTTGTTCCCTTGCTTCTCTGAGGCTTTCGATAAGTCTAGCGTTTTCAATGATCATGGCAGCCTGATGCAGGAAAAGCTCTAACGGAACAAGAGATTCCCTTGTGGGCTTTCGTCCATCGGTAGGATCGTCCATGCTTAAGATGCCAACGATTCTTCTCTCCGGAGTGCGGAGAGGAGCATAAAGCATGTCCTGAGGGTGCCAGTCAACCATCTTTTCAGGCGAAAGCTTGCTGGGAACCCCTGCGTAGGTTGTCACTTCCTCAGTCGGAGTTTCCGGGGGAACACCATGGACGTTTTCTCTGACCCATGGATCATTCCATGGCAGGTAGTAGAACTCTCCGATTTTGTACCTTTCAAACTTCGGACCCAGTCGTTCTTGCCAAACATGACCTGGGGCTTTTCTTTTCATCAGCAACCTGTTCTCTTCTTTCGTGAGGCCTGCTGTGACAGTGTCTGTTCCTTCAAGGTTTTCGTCTCTTAGCGAAATAACTACTCTTCTCCACCCGAATTTGCCGATGGCTTTCGTGATTACCTTGAGCCTTTGATGCATGTTCTTGGCCTGGATGATTTTTGTGGTGTTCTTCATCAAGTATTCTAGTCGACTGGACAAGTTTCTGAACTGATCTCGTCGGTTCAGGTTGCCCATAGCGGTTGCAGCGTGCGAAGCCAGTATCTCAAGCATTTCTCGGTCATTCTCATCAAACGCTGCAAGTCTTTCACTCTCAACGTTCAAAACACCTAGGACCTTGTGGCCTATCTTTATTGGCACAGCGAGTTCAGAGAGCATCCCCGGTCTGCCTGAGATGTAGGCCTTTTCCCTTCTGATGTCGCGAATGAAAATGGGTCTGCCCGTTCTTGTTGCTCGAAGCGAAACGCCTCTATCTCCGTCCAACGAAAGGGTAACACTGAGTCTCTTTGGATATCCGCGGTGGGCTGCAAGTCTAAGCTTTTTCTCTTCGACTACGAAGAAAGTGGCAAACTCGAACCCCAGTGTTCTCTCCATGGCGTTCAGTGTTTGTTTGTAGATTGCGTTCAGGTTCTCAGCCATGTTCAAGCTTTTCCCGTACTCGTTCAGGGCTGAAAGCCTTTTTTGCTTGTTCAGATTAGTGAGTGCTGTTGCAGTGTGAGATGCAAGAATCTCAAGCAGCTTTGCATCTTCTTCGCTGAACGCTACAGGTCTTTCGCTCTCAACGTTAAGAACGCCCAGAACCTTTTTTCCTTCTTTTATTGGCACAGCAAGTTCAGAAAGCATTCCTGGCTTGCCGATAATGTACTTCCCTTCTTTTCTGAGGTCCTTTATACAGACGGGTTTACCAGTCTTGGCAGCTCTCACTGTTACGCCCTTTTCTCCGTCTAGCGGCAATCTTAGCGAGAGTTCCTTTGAGTATCCACGGTTGCACATTAGGCGGAGCGTTTTTCCCTCGACTTTGAGGATGGAAGCGTATTCGAATCCCAGGGTCTTCTCCATGGCCTCTAGCGTGACTGCATGAACCTCTTTCAGGCTTTTGGCCATGTTCAAACTTTGGCCATACTTGTTCAGGGTTGAAAGCCTTTCTGCGAAATGCTTCCTCTCATCTTCCATTCTTCTATGCTCAGTCACGTCTAGAAGCTGGGCTACAATGCAGACTCTGCCATGGTTGTCCAGTATGCGTGAAGCTTTGAGCTCAAAGTCTCTTTTTTCTCCGTCTTTTCGAACTGCTTTGAGGACGTACTGGGAAGGAGGATTTTTCCCTCCTAACCTGTTCAAATACCGGTCTTGAACTAAGCTCATGCTGTCCTTGTGTAGAAGCTTTCTGAAGTCTTGCCCTACAACATCCCTTCTTGAATATCCTCCCATGTGCAACGCTTGGGCATTGGCATATGTGATTCTGAAATTCTCGTCAATAAGCAGAATCCCGTTGTGCGAGTTCTCGACGACGGAACGGAAGAATTCTTCGCTGTTTCGCAACGCCTCCGCCATCTTGCTCTCTTCAGTGATATCAATCATGGAAGCGAAGGCTTTCGAGAACGTCTTCTCACAGCCTGGCATTATGGAAACTTTCACAGCAACGCTCATTCTTTTGCCTTTCAGGGTTCTTGTGGTGATTTCGGTTTCACAAGAGTTCTTGCCCTCAGCCAATGCGATCAGTGCTTCTTTGAAAGCTTCATAATCTTCCCCGCCGAAAACCTCAACTAGCCGTCTTTTGAGTTCGTGCAAGTTTCTGGCCTTGTATAGTTTCAGTGTGGCTCTGTTCACAGAGACTACTCTTACCGCATTGGCGAGATCAACGACTGCCTCTGGATGGTTCCCGAAATACTCTCTGAAGTCATCGATGCCAGATTCCCGCAGACTTTCAACACGTTTCTTGACGTCGGAGAAATCAAACTCCCAAAGAGCAATCGGAGAGTCCTCGAATAGGCTTCGATAGCGGCTTTCGGACTCTTTTAGCGCTTTATTCATTTCTGTGCGTTCTGTGACGTCTCTTGCGACCCCTTCAATCGCAGCAAGATTTCCTCTCTCATCGTAGACGGGTACGTTGACGTGTTCCATCGTTATGATGTGACCGTTTTTGTGGACCCATCTGATCTCGACTGGGGTTTTCGGGTTCCGATGCCTATGAAAATCCTGGATCAGTTTTTCAAACTTCGGACGATCTTCGGGATAAACGATCTTGTATCCTAGGCTTGGATCATTGTAATGTTCGACTGGCCTATAGCCTGTTATTCTTGTTGCTGCTGGGTTCACGTAGTCGAACCCTTTCTCAGGTATGTATCGATATATCAAATCCTTGGCGTTCTCTGCAAGCAGGCGAAGTTTGTCTTCAGACTGTTTGAGCGCGTTTTCGGTTGTTTTCTGCTCAGTTGTGTCGATGGCCATTCCGTACCGGACATATTTACCATTAGGCCATTTGATGGCTTTGCATATGCCTCTGTACCAGCGTTCGTTCCATTGGTTCTGGTGATCCCAGATGTAGGTTTTTCCTAGATTTTTGCCGAATATCTGTTCATTAGTGCAGGCTGGGCAAGGCGTGTCCAAGTTCCGGAAGACTTTGTGGCATTTCTTTCCTTCGATTTTTTTGCCAAATTGCTCCTTGGTTTTCTTGTTTGCAAAAAGGATCTCACAAGTTTCTGGATCTGAAACATAGATTACTTCGTTGATTCCGTCGCTTAGAGCATGCAGTCTTTCCACCGTGTGCTGAATGTTCTCTCTACGATTGCCGTAGTTTTTCCTCATCTTGTGGTGCATCCTCCTTCGAGCATTATGCGTTTTCTTGCATTGTCTACGCACTCTGGAAAGTCCACGCTCTCTATGTCTTCAAATCCTAGGCCTAGTTTTTCGTGAAGATGCTTTGCGATCATTTTTTCTAGGTATGTAGCTCCGGGTCCGAAGATTCCTTCTAGAGCCTTCGAGAATTCGGTCAAGTTAGCTGGGATGTTTTCTCTTTTTATCTTGAATGAGGACTCCAGATGGAAGAATATGGCCTGTTTGGAGGAATCTCCTAAGGAGGATAGGCTTTCGTCAACTGCTGCCAGAAGAAGTTTGCTGAAGTTGTTTGGAGGCACTTTGTTCCCTCGGTAGAGTATGTTAACGTGCAATGAAACTCGGTGAATATTGATAAATGATTTACGAATTCGGAATCTGAATTACTGAAAACTAAAACTCTAGGGGATGTCAGACTTCTCTAAGTCTTGCCGCTCTAGTTCTTTTCTCCTTTCAAGAA
>JBGOYR010000064.1:0-6434 GCA_041479765.1 Bathyarchaeia archaeon
ATCAACGACAGGCTATCAAGACATGGCGATCTTTCTTCAGATGGAAGACCGACACTGAATATGAGTGCGTCCAGCTTGGTTGAGGAAGTCATGGAAGTCTCAAGCGAGAACCTTGTTTTCCCGGCTCATGCTTGGACGCCATGGTTCAGCATCTTCGGAGCCTTCAGCGGTTTCAACAGTGTTGAAGAATGCTATCAAGACATGACAAAGCACATCTACGCTCTGGAAACGGGGCTTTCCTCAGACCCTCCCATGAACTGGCGACTGAGCAAGCTTGACAAGTATGCTCTGGTTTCGAACAGCGATAGCCACAGCTACTGGCCGTGGCGAATTGGAAGAGAAAGCAATGTCTTCGAGTTTGAGCAATTGAGCTATTGGGAAGTTGTTGATGCGATACGCTCTAAAGATAAGAACAGGTTCAAGTTCACGATAGAAACCTATCCCGCTTATGGGAAATACCATTGGACAGGCCACAGAAACTGTCACGTTGCGCTATCGCCGAAAGAGGCAATCAAACTCGGTAACATCTGTCCGGTATGCCGCAGAAAGCTGACCAAGGGCGTTGAGCAGCGCATTGAAGAGCTGGCTGACCGACCAGCGGATTTCATGCCCGAGAACTCGGTAGGATTCAAACATCTGCTTCCGCTTTCGGAGATCATTGCATCTGTATTGGGTAGCGATTCGCCATCTACCCAGAAAGTGTGGAGCATCTACAACGTGCTTGTCGAGAAGTTCGGCAACGAATACAGTGTTCTGATTGATGCTTCTTTGGATGCTTTAAACGCTGTTGTGGATAGAGGCATTGCCGAAACCATTGTAAAGGTTAGGAACGGCCAGATTAGGGTGATTCCCGGTTATGATGGGGTTTATGGGAAGCTTGATCTGTCTGTGGAGGGTTCTGGTGTGAAGGCGGTTCCTGAAAGAGTTCAACAGCTTAATCTTACTGACTTTATGGGTTGATGGTGTTTTGCATGCTTTGTTGTGTATTTGTGAACGACACGTGTACGAGAAGCCTTATTAAGTCGTAATAGACACGATATTAGCTGTGCTGGAGATAACCATGGAAACCCTGACACAACAGAATCGCAACGACAACAAAATATCCAGAGTCATAGACCGCGTACTCAAACAGGTTTTCGGAGAAGACGCCACCCATCTAATCTACAGACACCTCGAACGCAACTACTCGCTCAGACAAAGTGAGATAGCTGAAAAGATCGACGTGTTCGCAGAAGGCCTTGAGGAGTTCCTGAGATCAGGAGCTTACGTCGTTGAGCAGAAGATTCTTGAAGACATATACTCCAGCTGTGGTCTACTCCGCAGGCTTGAACTCGAAAGAAACCACGAAGAGGACTTCGTCGGTCAAATACGGTCGCTTATGCAAAAAGCATGAGCAATTGCATCTTCCACTCCAGCATTCCCCTCGTCTTTCTTCCTTCTTTCAACCTACCTCTTTTCTGGTTCGAACCAAACATGGTCAACGGGATACCATAATCATTTTATAAACCGGTTTTGATTAGATTCCCTTTCACGCTGTCCGTTGGAAGAGGAGCGCCTTGAAAGACATTCTAAGCAAGACCGTGAATGTAGCCGTTCACAAGTTTGATGCTGAATATGCCGAAGCCCGAGCGCAGAAGTTGTTCAAGACTGCTCTCACGATGAAGGAAGGACGTGTCGAAGCGGCAAGACAAGGGATCGAAAACGGCGTAGCCTTGCGGGTCCTCGTCAAGGGTGCCTGGGGTTTTGCGTCTGTTGGTGCACTGGACGTTGCGACATTAGGTGAGGCCGTTTCTGACGCGTGCAGGATGGCGAAGGCTGCGAGTTCGCGGTTGAAGTCGCCAATCAAGCTTGTTGAAACCAAGGCTGTTGAAGATAAGGTAGTGCTGAAACCTCGAAGAGACCCGGCATCAGTCTCCATAGAAGACAAAATAAGAACCACGCTGTCCTTGAACGATAGGGTTCTTGGATACGACAAGCGCTTGAAGACTTGCACGATTAACTACTTGGACTTGACTGGAACAAGCTGTTTCATGAACAGCGGTGGCACGTATATTGAGCAAGACTTGCTCTATGTTTGGTCAATGGTTACAGCTTCTGCCTTGGAAGCAGGGGTCTACACTTTCAGCAGAGAGGAAATCGGTTCAACCGCAGGCTACGAAGTATTCGACACTGAAACCCCGGAACGCATAGGCGAAAGACTGGCGAAGCGTGCTGTTGAACAGCTGAAGGCTAAGCCGCCAAAAGGTGGCAAGTTTCCGGTAGTTCTGGGACCAAGCATGGTGGGGGTTTTCGTTCATGAGGCTTTCGGGCATCTAGCCGAAGCGGACTTGACCCTACTGGGTTCGGTCCTAGCAGGTAAGATTGGAAAGAGAATAGGTTCTGACATCGTAACGTTTTACGATGATGGCACGATAGACGGTGCTTTTGGATCATTCAAGTATGACGATGAGGGAGTTCCATCGCAGAAAACCCTGCTTGTGAAAGATGGCGTTGTGATCGGGTTAATGCACAATCTCGAAACTGCGCATAAGCTTAATGCATCACCCACAGGTAATGCCAGAGCTGAGGATTTTCGCGTCGATCCCATCATTCGCATGCGCAACACGTACATGGAACCGAAAGACCACTCATTTGAGGAGCTGATTGAAGGGCTGAAGTCCGGCTACTTCTTCAAAGCGTTCAGAGGCGGCCAAGCAAACCAAGATGGCACCTTCCAAGTGGGCGTTCAGGAAGGCTACGAAATAGTCAACGGCGAACTGGGCGATCCGGTTCGTAATGCTTCCATAAGCGGTAACACGCTTGAAACCCTGTTAAAGGTGGATGCTGTTGGAAAGGATTTCGAGTTGTCTCCTGGAAGATGCGGCAAAGGTCAGGAGGCTTTTGTTTGCGATGGTGGTCCGCATGCTAGAGTGAAGGAGGTTGTGGTTGGTGGTAGTGCTTAAACAAGAAGACATGCAGGGGTTGGCTGAAAAAGCAGTCAACAGGGCTGTGACTAGTGGTGCTGACGAGGCAGAGGCTTTCGTGTATCAAGGGCTTACAACAAGCGTTGCGATCGAACGGGCACAGATTGCCAGAAGCTCAAGAGTAGTTGACCGAGGAATAGGAGTCAGAGCAATAATCAACAAGGCCGTAGGCTTTTCATACACAAACATCGTGGAAAGCGAAACAGCGATGGAAGAAGCCATCCAGCGCGCGCTGAATGCCGCGAGGGCAAGCAATCCAGATAAAGACTGGCATAGCCTTCCAGACAGGAGAGTCTTCTCTTCTCCGAAAGCCGGATATGATCACAAAATTGTAGACCTCCATTCAGAAGACTTAGTGAAAGTGGCGTCATTGATGTTGGAAGCCGCTGAGAGAACCGACAAGCGGGTCTTCCCAATAGAGGGCGGAGCAGGAGCATCCTACCTTTCAATGGCTACCGCTAACTCAAATGGAATTTCATGCTTCGACCATGGGACAATCATTGAGTGCAGCTTGGCCACGATAGGCCAAGAAGGAAATGAAGTGACCCCCGTATGCTTCGAATTCAACGCTGAAAGAAGCTACGACATCGATCCGGAGTGGATCGGCAAGGAGGCTGCACGGATGGCAGTTTCTGCGCTGAAACCCAGGGACGTAGAAACGAAGAACACTCAGGTAATATTTACTCAATTCGCGTTGCAACAACTTTTCTACTACACCATGATTAATGCAGTGAAAGCCGATTATGTCCAAAGAGATCAATCAGCATTCAAAGGAAAAATCGGAGAGAAAATCGCCTCCGAGAATGTAACAGTTTATGATGATGGCCTGCTTGAAGGGGGTCTTCGCACGTGGAAGTTTGATGGTGAAGGGGTTCCTCAGCAGAAGACGCTGATCATTGAGAAGGGTATACTGCGCGGTTTCATCTATGACAACTATTCTGCGCGAAAGGAAGGAAAGGAGAGCACGGGAAATGCGGCAAGGGCCGGATACCTGTCTACGCCGAGCGTGGATGCGACGAACTTCCACTTTTTGTCCGGAAGCAAAACGCCAGAACAGTTATGTGGTGAGGTGGACGAAGGCATCATCGTGTATTTCTTGCAGGGTGCGCATAGCAGCAATCCTGCCAGCGGAGAATTCTCGGTTGTTGCGACTCCTGCTTGGAGAATAGAGAAAGGCACGGTTACTCATGCCACGAGGGGAGTGATGCTGGCTGGGAATATTTTCCATGTGCTGACAAACATCACTGATTTGGCCAATAACGAGAGGAAGATGGGGCAGCTCGTTGCGCCTTGGGTTCTGGCGGAAAACGTTAAAGTCATAGGAAAATAAATAACCTAGACCGCCATTAAGCATGGAAGAGGCTCAGAATTGAAGCTTGACATAAAACGAATGTTGCTCAAGTACAACACTTTTCGAAGGATAGCCCAGTTGCTGTCATTCATATTCCTGAGCGCGATAGTCTTCAACCTCGGAGCGTTGCCGCTTCTGCTGCCTGTGCTCTGGACATGGGGCCTATCACCGAACACTGGAGGCGATGCCTTCACAGCGTTTCAGTTGACGCTCGGCAACTGGAAAAGCATCTACTTTGCTTTTCCTTGGCTTGCGTTGGCCTCGTTTTTGCTCGCAGGTATACTGATTGGCAAGTCTATGTGTGGTTGGGTTTGTCCGTTTGGCTTCATTCAAGACCTAGTCGGTTTCATCAAGCGTAAGAAGATGGAGTTCTCGCCGAGGAATCATGGAAATGCTCTATACACAAAGTATGGGGTTCTCGCTATAGCTCTGTTCGTCAGCCTTACCTTTGGTACTATGAAAGTTATGGGGATCGCGAGCAGTTATGAGCAAGCTTTAGGGATAATCGCGATTGCACCGTTCACTGCGTTGAGCCCAGCAGAAACGCTATTCGCAATATTGCCGCGCGGTATTCTAGGCATCCGAGACGAACTGCTTGCTAAGCCGTTTGCGGATGTTCTGCTTGAGGTTTCGGGAATTCCTGCGCTTTTCTGGGTTCAGTTCGCGATAATGATTGGTGTTCTTGTTTTTGTGGCCTATGTTCCACGGGGTTGGTGCAGGTATCTTTGCCCTCATGGAGCTATTATGGCTGTTACAAACAGGTTCAGTTTTCTCGGTTTGCATAGGGAGCCTTTTAAGTGTGAGAAAGGTGGGTGCCGCAACTGTGTTGAAGCGTGTCCGATGCGAGTGCCTATTCTAGACTTGCCCTGGGAGAAGTTCAGCCATGAAGAGTGCATCTACTGCATGAAATGCGTGGACGCATGCGAAAACAACGCCATCAAACTCAAATACCCATAGGCTTTTTACATTTGTTGGAAGAGAATTCCGACCCTTAGCGAAGCCTAGTCTTGGTTTCTGTTGCTGTTCAGTTCATTTCTTTGGCTCAATGTGGATTGTCAAGCTTATGTTTGGCAACTCCTCTTTCAATTCCTCTTCTAGATGATCGGTGAGATCATGGGCGTCTTTGACGCTGAGAGAACCGTCAACCGACAGATGTAGGTCGGCGAAAACTTGATTGCCGTGTCGACGGGTTTTTACATCGTGGAAATCTATGAAGTGGAATCTGTGACGGAGCAAGATCTCCCTCATCTTCTCTTCTTCCTCCTTACATGACCGGTCCATGAGGTGATGTGAAGACTTGATGACCAATCCAATCCCCATTCTGGCAATCAAGGCCGCTACTGCAAAGGCGAGAATGGAATCCATAGAGCTCCACCCGGTTAACTGAACAACAAAGAGGCCGACCCATACTCCCGCAGATGAGATCACGTCGGACAGCAGGTGCTTTGCGTCTCCTTCAAGCGCCGCAGACCCGCTTTCTCTGGCTGTACGCGCTAAGAACCATGAAAGACCCGCATTTAGGGCTGTGGCCAGCATCGATATCCCGATAGCGAGATCTAGGTCAAACAGTTCTGCGTATTCGAAGAAGCGTCCTGCGGCAGCATAGACAATGAGGAGCGCTGCTGCGACTATGAAAAGGCCCTCCAGCAAGCTCGATATTTCCTCGATCTTCTGGTGACCGTAGTTGTGACTGTCGTCAGCGGGTTTTTCTGAAATGTGTATCGAGAAGAACATTAACCCTGAAGCCGCTATGTTGACGATAGATTCCATGGCATCAGAGAGCAATGCGACAGAATTTGAAATGAAATATGCCAAGAGTTTTATGCCTAGGACAGTTATGCCGCCGATTATCGCCATAAACGCAGCTTGCTTCTTTCTCATATCACATAAGCTTCTTTACCCTCGCTCTTAGGCATTTCCTCACAATGTGCAGAAAAGGTAGATGTTACGTGTTTGGCGGTTTCTGGTTGGGTTGGATAAAACTTTACCCCAATCAGCTTCATCGTTACTCGCGCATGTTTTTGGTTTTTTATACACTGAGGATTTTGTGAATATAGAGAAGAAGAAAGGCAACTCCCATCACACTGAGTGAGCTCGTTGCTGAAATGACGGGTTGAAAC
>JBGOYR010000065.1:0-6355 GCA_041479765.1 Bathyarchaeia archaeon
ATAGCTAACCTTAGTTATTTCAGTGAAGAAGAAACGCGGAATCCGTGAGAGGTCGAAAATGAATTTATAGGGCATAGCATACATCGTGGAGATTCCGCCCTTTAAAGATTGTCGGTTACGAAAACAGGAAAAGTAACCGATGCTTTAAGCAGAATGACGAATCACAATGCTTAGTCTTGGGCTTCTTCGGTATAGCCAAGAAGGTCTCTAAGAGATTTCACTTCTTCCCGTAACGTGCCCACCTCGCTTTCCAAAGCAGCGACTCTTGATTCAGCGACTTGTCGCAACTTGTCGATTTCGATCATTAGGTTTGCGCGTTCGGTTTCCAATGTCTTTATCTTCTCGCGCAGGTTCCTTAGAGTCAGCATTAGCTCTCCCTGTATTCCTTTAATCCTTTCAACCATGTTTTTAATGTTTACTTTCTCTTCATCTTTCGTTTCAACGTCCACAGCCGCTCTGAATCTGGCACTGCAGCTTGGGCATTCAAATATTCCAACAACGAGTTTCGAGTCTTCGCCTTTTCCAGTCGCTTTTCGAGAAGGAATAGGCCATGTCTTAGCAGGACTGGCCACATTCGTCCCGCATTTTGGGCACTTAGCCACTCACAAGCCCCTCTTAATGTATTATTATTCTAGTCTAAAATGTGTTTTGTAGATTGCATTGGGGAAGAAGGACGGTAACTCAAGAGGCATTACACAAATCATTGACACAAAACGCAGTCGGTTCTTCGAAAAATGGGAAGGAAAGGTTATAGGGTCATTTCGAACATAAGGCGTTCGACAAGTTCCTTGTAGCGGTTTCTGATCGTGACCTCAGTCACTTGAGCTATCTCAGCTATTTCTCTTTGTGTTTTCCTTTCACCAGTCAGCACTGAAGCAATATAACTTGCTGCAGCCGCAATGCCTGTGGGTCCACGACCCGAAGTAAGCTTAAGCTCTTTTGCGGCGGCCAAAATCTTGTGGGCGATTTCTTCAACCTTTCCCTGCATCGTTAACTGGTTTGAGAACTTGGTTATGTACTGGCTTGGCTTAAGCGGTGGGATAGAATAGTTCAGTTCTCTGATCAGGAAACGGTAGCTACGACCAACTTCCTTCTTGTTCACGCTTGACGCTTGAGCTATCTCTTCCAACGTTCTAGCCAATCCGCACTGTCTGCAACCCAAGTAAATTGCTGCTGCAGTCACACCTTGAATCGACCTTCCTCGTATTAGTCGTTCTTTGACGGCTTTTCGGTATATGACTGAGGCTGTTTCTAAGATGTTTTTGGGAAGATTCAGGTTGTTTGCGATCTTTGTGATTTCAGATAACGCGAAAGCAAGGTTACGTTCCGTGGCGTCTGAAACTCTAATGCGGCGCTGCCACTTTCTAAGTCTATAGACCTGCGCCTTCTGTCCAGGCGATAGGCTTTTTCCATAAATGTCTCGGTCATGCCAATCAATCATCGTTGACAGGCCTTTATCATGAATTGTATAGGTTAGCGGTGCGCCAACTCTTGTGCGTTTGGCTCTTTGATCGTCGTCGAAAGCTCTCCATTCTGGCCCTCTATCAGCGATTTTTGAGGCTACTACAAGACCGCAGTCCATGCAGACTATTTCGGCGCATTCATAGTCGCGCATGAGTCTTGTGCTGTGGCAATTTGGGCATTCTTGAACCTTCACAGGTTCAGCGCTCTGAACTGGCGTAGCAGGATCAGAGTTTCCACGCAACTCATCGTTAGTCAACTTCTCATCTTCTCCTTTCTCTCTTTCTTGAGGGGAGCACGTAGAGTGTTTTGTTGGCCAGTTTCTCGAACTCGCGTGTCGAGGGCCTTATTGCTGCATAAGGTGAAGACACTGGACCGAACACATCGAAAACCTTGCCAACCGGCTTCAGGTTCTCGTCGACAACTGCTTCACCGATTCTGGGGGTGCTTTCGACTTTTACTATAATGTTTCGGCTTGGACTAACATGAAGGACTAGGCCTAATCTCTGCAAACTGTTAAATTCCCCTCGCAAAAGCAAGATGCTTCAACCTAGCAGGTTATTTAAACTTTTCTACGTGCTAATGGGATGCGACACTGGATGCAAGGAAAAACAGGGGCTCATTTGAACCAAGCCAATGACGGCAAGAAGAAGGTCTTTGTACGAAGCTTCTGACCCGTCTGTATGGATTCAGCTGTGTTTCCAACGGGAGTTCAGCGTCTGGAGGAACATCTAGGTTTGTTATGCGTTTTCGTCTACGTTGTATGGCAGAGACTGAAATTGTGACGTAGGGTCCTTGTGTGTTGGTGGACGAAACCTTCATAAATGAGGAATGTTGATAAGTCTGTGCTTTGAAAGGGTGAGGCTTATGTCTAAACCGTTCTACGTGAAGTTTGAGGTCTCGAAGGAGATTGCAGATGCGGCCTATGAAGCCCTGCAAATAGCAGCCAAAACAGGCACCGTCAGAAAAGGAACGAATGAAGCAACAAAAGCCATAGAAAGAGGACAAGCGAAGCTGGTTATCATCGCTGAAGATGTTGACCCTCCAGAAGTTGTGGCTCACTTGCCGCTCTTGTGCGAAGAAAGGAAGATCCCTTATGTATTTGTGCCGAGCAAGGAAAAGATAGGCACTGCAATTGGCATTGATGTTCCTTCTGCTGCTACGTGCATCATCAAGGAAGGAGACGCTACAGGGCTAGTCAAGGAAATAGTTACTAGGGTCGAGCAGATGAAAAGAGGACCTGCGTAATGAGCAAGGAAGAGAGAGCAGCCGAAGCGACGGGTGAGCTTATACCGGCAGAAGTGATTCAGGTCATAGGACGCACAGGCGTAACTGGCGAAATCGCACAAGTCAGAGTTCGCATTCTGGAAGGCAAAGACAAGGGAAGAATAATAACGCGCAACGTCAAAGGACCTATACGCGCTCAAGACACCCTGATGCTCAGAGAAACCGAGAGAGAAGCAAAGAAGATCCACAGGTAAACCGAAACGCGGGGAAGCGACGCTTGGCCAAACCGAGAAAATGCTCATTCTGCGGCGGAGAGTTTCAAGCGGGCACAGGCATGATGTTCATCAAGAACGACGGCTCAATACTGTGGTTCTGTTCAAGCAAATGCAGGAAAAGCTCCCTGAGTTTTCGAAGAGACGCTCGCAAACTCAAGTGGACAACGTACTTCGGCAAAGAAGAAAAAGGAAGAGCTTAGCCATTCTACAATACGCTTTGCATGACAAGCAACATATAATCAACCTGCCTATCGCACCGATCCAACCGGTCTAGCCAAGCGGAAATGATGTATCGCTTTTAGATATATTTCCAGTCTGAAAGAACTGATTTATTAAGATATGCGATAATGTTTTCTGAAAGAGGAATGCAAATGAACTTAAGAAGCCGAAAAACCCCCAAAAAGATTGACTTGCTGGAAGTGCCTGACGCGAAGAAGGTTCAGCTGATCAAGGAAGCTAGGGAAACGCTTCAGGAAAAAGTGATTGAAGCGAAGTTGTGGAAATCCTTGGTTGAAGTTGAGAACCTGAAGATCAACGGGGACATGATGTACATGCCTAATGGGCCGTTGAGCAGCAAAGCGCCTGAAGCGAACATGTGGAAACGCTGACAATATCTCATTTCACTTTTGTCTTCCGATGACACATTCATTTTTGGGGCTGGAAAGCAGCGCAAAGCATTCCGAAATATGTAGGAATTTGGTAAGACAACAGTTGTCCTTTCATCGGGAAACGCTCCAGAATCCCTTGCAGTATCGCTATTTGCCAGACACTATCGGGCTTAGCATCTTCTATGAATTGTCTTGGCAAGTTGAGCAGTGGTCTTAAGTCGCTTTCCAAAACTGCAAGCTTGACCATTTCGTCAAATTCTCTGGATGAAGAATTGAAACCATAAGGTCCGTCTGCCCTATGAGCGTGCCCTTGGTCAGCACTTGCTACGAAAGCTACTTTTTTCCGTGATGCTTGGGCAGTCTCACCTATGACTTGGCCGAATCTTGTAAGAAGCTGCAATGGAATCTCTCTAGAGGGCGTTACTATGATAACCTTGGGCGTGTTGGAGTTTCGGTGGATAAGAAACCATAGAGGTACTAATGCACCCCAGTCTAGTGGCATACAAGAAGCTGGTCCTTCGCTTGTGCCGTAATTAACGCCTACGGCAGGAATATCAGCTTTCTTTGCGTTTTCAAGGATTGCTCTCGCTAACTCGCGATCGCAAGTACACCGCACCTTCACGACGTTGCCGTTGGCTTGCAGAGATCCCTCTGTGAATTCAGATATCACGACACCTATTGTTGCCTCCAAACGCAAGCCGTGAGGTGTCGCTAAAACTATTGTTTCGATTGCCTTATCT
Organism: Bathyarchaeia archaeon; assembly: GCA_041479765.1. Classification (GTDB taxonomy): domain Archaea; phylum Thermoproteota; class Bathyarchaeia; order Bathyarchaeales; family Bathycorpusculaceae; genus DATKKK01. The sequence goes on from JBGOYR010000065.1 coordinate 4,312, forward strand.
CTGATAATCTCTGCAAGTTTCTCCAAACCCTTACGCGTTTCTGCAAAAGCCTCAAACATATCGCCTGAAAGGTCAGGAACTATCTCCGAGCCATGCGGGCTAATACATGCAAACACTACGCCCATTTTGAGTTCTCCCAGAACAGTAATGCGTTATGCAACGAAGACTGATTTATCAATCTTGCCTGTAGTTTGCTTGCGCAAGAGAAGCAATCTTTGAGGTCCATCATACAGTCATTGTTTGGATCACGATTGGAAATGAATTTCGATTGGTCTCCTATTGAAACATGCGCGCTATATGTACATGCGCGCACGTGCCGCTTTGAGCCTCCATTCTGTGAGAAACAGAGAATATGCCCTCACCACGATTGCCCGTAGTTCTTGCAAACAATGAAATAATCTTTTAAGTCTATTATTCCATCATTATTGATGTCTAGGTTTGGATCATATCTTGGATCGCCAAGTCTTGAACCGTAGGCCTTTCCCACTGCGAAAACATCCTTAAGATCCACTTTCTTGTCTGCGTTAACGTCGCCCGCAATTGATACAAAAACCAAACCACCAGAACGCGTATTGTCTGAAGTGTCTGTTTCACTTGGAACAGGGGTGGCGTAAGCACTAACCGAATAACTGCCCTTGGCAAGGCCGGATGTCGGGCACAAGAGACTGACTGTTGTCGAGTTTCTGCCTGTCAGAGTCACTGGCATGGTTTGAATTGTTGTTGAGTTTGCCTTAATAGCTAGATTGAAGCTTTCCAACTGCTCCCCATAGTTTACGATTTTCACGCTGGCGGGCAGAGAATAACCTTGTCCGACAATGGTCTTAGACATGCTGAACCAAGTTATTCCAATGTCATGCGGACCCGCATAAGGCTTCATAAGTGGAAAACGATCGTGATTCGTGGTGTCTAGAACGTATGCCGTATCGCCTACTCCGTCGCTGCCGGCCTCGTTCTGTCCGGCTCCTCGCTTTAGGTCAATGCCTGTGTAATCGCTCCAATAGTTTCCTCCTGAAGGATAGCTGTCGTCCCAGAGGTCTGTGGGATCATTTGGGTTGACTGAGTATTCGTTGTTGACGAAGTTGTTGTGGTATATCTTGTTGTCTGAGCCATAGTAGGGGCTTATGCCATAGGTGTTGTTTTCCACGGTGTTTTCGGATAATGTGTTGTTCAGGGAAGACCAAAGATAGATCCCGTCGAACGAGTTTAGCTTGATGAGATTCTTCTTAACGATGTTGTCTGTTGCTTCCTTGAGCCAGATGCCGCCACTGTTATCTAACAGCGAGTTTCCAATTACAGTGATTTGGCTGGAGTATGCAATGTAGATTCCATAGTCGAATGCGGTGATGGTCATGTTCTTTACGGTGACATTTGTCAGACTCGAGAGTTCTATTCCATTTTCGATTCCTGTTCCTTGAAGAGTGTGACCTGTTCCATCAATCACGATGTTGCTTTTCAGGACTATCATTGAAGCGGCAATGTTGTTGAGAAAAGTGTACGTGTTTCCGTTTCGCTGAATTGGAGTTTCTGGTGGCACGACGCTTCCGTCGGGCATGATATATATGGTTGTTGCCGCTTTGACTGGTTGGACGCCAATTATTAATGCTGAAATTGCAGATAGCAGCAGAAAGAGCGCTATTCCTGATCTTCCATGCTTCAGCATTTCTTTTCGCCTGTGACACGTGATTCGGATGTTCTTGTAAATGCGTTATTCTTGAAGCAGATATCATTTGCGGAACATTCTTCTATACAAAGAAAAAAGGAGGATATTGCCTCTTGTCTTGCAGTTCCTAGTCCCTTATGGATAAACGCTTGCTGTTTTCATTGCGTTGTCAGCGGTGAGCCATCCTGAGCCGGCATCGTGGTCGTTGTTGTAGAAAGCTGGACCGTAGTAGGGGTCAACGACCCACTTGGTGTTTGAGGATAGCGGAATTCGGGATGCCGCTTTCTTCAAAACCCACTCCATGTCAAACTGGTCGAAGCTTGGGTAATGCTGCGCGACTATGGCTGCTACTCCTGCAACGTGCGGAGCAGACATACTCGTACC
>JBGOYR010000066.1:0-6351 GCA_041479765.1 Bathyarchaeia archaeon
ACGTTGGCATTCCAGGGCCGTCCATTTCCTCACCGCACGGCTGGATGATCGCGCCGTCAACCGAAGCCACAGTACAACTATTCCCCGCAAGAGTCACGCATTCCCTGACCGTTGGAGCGCTCAGCACATTGAGAGCAATTGGTCCACCGAAAGCGGCGACAATCAAGAAAGCCAGCAGCAGGACTTTCGTCTTCAAAAAATCACCTCCTCCACAGTCACTGAGACAAATAGTGAAAAATCAAGAATAAGGGAATTTGGGCATATGTCTTCAGACACACAGTTTTACATTCAATCACAAAAACACCAGAAAATAACCGAAAGTAAAATAAACGCACAGGCAATACCTTAGAAGAGAATTCTAACCAAAGGTCGGAACTAATGTCAGACAAAAAACACAAGGTCAAATCAAAAATCACCCCAGAAATCGCCAAAGAATCGTGTAAGTTCTGCAGACAACCTGCCACAGAAAGCCAAACCTGCCAAGAATGCAGAAAGCCAGTATGCGACAAGTGTGCGAAAACAGACTCAACTGGCACGTACTGTCCAGCATGCTTCGATGGAATAAAATCACTGTCGAAACTCGCCTAAGAACGGCCATTCTGAAGCTCTGATGGAGCTTTCCGCAAACCTTAATTCCGAAATCCAAGTATAGCCGTACTTGGTGTTATACTTGAGTAGAATCTTCCATTCAATAATCATCACTTTCTTGTGCACGCTGATGCTGCTGTCAGCCTTTACACTCAAGGCTGAACCCGTCAAACAGTACCCAATAGAATCCCTGTCAGCCACGATTACTGTTCCAGACGACTTCCCAACCATACAAAAAGCAGTGAACGCAGCAAACCCCAACGACACAGTATACGTACGAGCAGGAACATACAACGAGAACATACTGCTCAACAAGACCATAAACCTCATCGGCGAAAACCCACACACCACAATAATCAACGGAAGCGGACCTGGCGCCACCTACAGCCCCACCGTCGGCACATACGGCGAGACGTTTCACACCGTAAAGATCTGCAGTTTCACTATCACGGGTAGCCGGATCGCTTGGGGCATCTACGTCCAGTTGAACTCCAAGGCTTGGGTTGAAAACAACATCATTACAGGCAATTCAGGCGGCATAATACTAGGCTGCGACAACAACACAGTCATAAACAACACCATCAAGAACAACGAGTATGAAGGAATGCTCATCTTCGAATCGCAAAACAACACACTCATAAACAACACCATAAGCGGCAACCCGTACAACTTCGGCATCACCCAAAGCCTCTTCAACCAGAACATAGACACCTCAAACACCATAAACGGCAAACCCCTCTACTACCTAGAAAACCAAACCAACCTGAACATCAATTCAGCCAGCTACCCAGACGTAGGCTTCTTGGCATTGGTCAACTGCACGAACACAACAGTCGAAAACCTGACACTACAGAACAACTACAACGGACTAGTACTCGCAGAAACCAGAAACTCAACCATCAAAAACAACATCCTCAAGGGCAACGTGGAAGGCCTAGTTCTCGTCAACTCACCCAACAACACCATACAGAACAACAACATAACCAATAACTCATGGAAAGGCTTGGCCATCGACCACTCAGCAAGTGCGACGCTCGAAGAGAACAAACTCACAAACAACTACTTCAACCTACAAATCACTGGCGACACGCTAAGCGACTTCATGCACAACATAGACACGTCAAACACCGCAGACGGAAAGCTCATGCGCTACATCAAGAACGCCTCGAACCTGAGCATCAACTCGTCAGCCCTCAGCAACACTGGGTATCTTGCCCTAGTGAACTGCTACAATGTCACAGCCCAAAACTTCACGTTTGAACACAACGAAATCCTAGCCGCCTTCACAACCAATTCCTCAATTGTCGACAACGCGATAACAAACGGATCGATAACCCTCGCGCACTGCTCTTTCATGAACCTTGCAGCCAACACCATCGCACATGGCGTCACTGGCATTTCACTCGACCATGCCAACAACAACACAATCACAAGAAACAAGGTGACAGGATTCACCAGTTCCGGAATAGCTCTCACCACCTCATCCAACAACACCATATCCGACAACAACTTCAAAAACGAAACCACAGGCATAGACTTCGACGCATCCAACGACAACATAATCTTCAGAAACAACATCACCGACAACTTCAACTACGCTCTCGCGCTCGGAACCTCCAGCCACAACCTGTTCTACCGCAACAACTTCATCAACCAAGTACACTGGCAAGTAGTCAGCCTCATGCCCACGCCAGAAAACTACTTCGACAACGGCTACCCATCCGGCGGAAACTACTGGAGCGACTACAACGGAACCGACCAAAAAAGCGGAACCAAACAAAACATAACATGAAGCGACGGAATAGGAGACCAGCGCTACCTCGGCTTCTTTTCAGTCGTCGACAACTATCCGCTAATGCAGCCCATCCAAACCTTCGAAGCCGGAACATGGCAAAACAAACCACGAAACATCGACATAACCAGCAACTCAACACTATCAGCCTTCAAGCTCAACGCAACAGCAAGAACCGCCAGCTTCAACGTGACAGGCGAAGCAAGCACTACTGGCTTCTGCAGAATAATCATACCCAACGCAATCATTCAAGACCTCTGGTCAGGCAACTACACAATCACCGTAAACGGCCAGCCGCTTCCTCACAGAAACTGGACAGACACACAAAACACCTACCTATACATCAACTACACATACTCTCAACACGAAATAGTCATCCTCCCCGAATATCCGCAAGCAACAGCTCTTACAGCACTGGCAGCTACAACCGCAATCGTTGTTGGAGCAGCCAAAAAGCTAAACCGCAAGAGAGACAAGAGAAGCTTGGCGTGAAAAGCGTCTTGCGCGAGTTTATCCTCTATTCTCGGCTAGGCCGAACCGACCCACGATTCACGAACCTTCACGAAGCAGGCAGACTAGACATTGTTCACGAGTGCATCGTAGCCAGCCTATTCTTTTCCCATGGATTACGTCGAGACACGATTTTTCATGCGATACTGAACGGGCCGCCGAAGCCACCAATACATATCAGAATAGAGGGCGCAACGCTCTATGATGTGCGCACTGACCAAGAAACATGGACCAGCATTCTCAAGAACGTGCTTTCGGGAAAGCTTCACCCAGGCATAACGACAGACAGAATCGGTTTCGAAGTGTTGCTGAAGACAAGCGCAAACGAAGCCTCGATCTTTGTTCTTGAAGAAGGTGGAAACGACATCTCGGAGATTAGCCTAGGCGAAAACCCCATCTTCGTTTTAGGCGACCACGTTGGCTTGCCCAAAAAGGCTGAAAGTTTCGCGCTGCGATATGGAAAAAAGGTCTCTCTGGGAAAGCAAACCTACTTGGCCTCTTCATGCATAACCGTCCTAAACTACCTGTTGGATGTGGGAACCGCGGAAAGGCACCACAGAAGACTGAAGCCCGTTACGTGAACAGAGAAAGAAGCAAGCTGAACAGACCCAACACAAAGAACAACACAAAACCAGTGCCTACTGAAAACCGTTCTTTCGTGCCAAAATGGCAACCTAAACCCCCGAGGTAAGACTTCCACACCAAACCCAACAACGTCGCGGGCAAAGTATACATGAGCTTGAGCCACCTCAACTGCGTTTGATAGTTACTCATGGCTTGTCTTGCTGCATCCAAATTCGCTGTGTCGATCGTGAAAGATGGTACTAAGAACCATATTAGAACAGTGCTCAGAACTCCGATTACAAAGTCAGCGATGTATGCGTAGCCTGTTATGGCTGCAGCGGTTCTGAAATCCCACCAGCCTCCGCCGTCGCAGACGCTTTTCACAATCCACGACTTCACCAGCCACTTGACGATGAATAATCCGATTACCAGGATTATGGAAAAAGCCATAACGCTTTGTACAATATCGTTAACCGATCCAGCCTGCTCCCCAACAACGTGAATCTTTCCAAGAATCAACATCACTGTAACGATGGAAACTGCAAATTCGGCAATCGCTATGCTGAAGAATCCTTCGTATTCAGGTGCATAGCCGATGTCTCGCATAATCTCCGAGGGAGAGATCAGAATCCTGAACAGCCTCTGAAAAGTCGAGAACTTCCTATCGTAGTGCTCTGCAGGCGATGCGGGCGGCGGAGAAGCCTGTATGGCTTCAGGAGGTCTCGTTAGATCGGTGCCGCAGTTCTTGCAGAATTTGTCGCTCTGCGATACCAGTGCACCGCACTTTGGGCATGTACTGTTCTCTTCGGCGTTCATTTTCCTGTCGCGATCATTACGTCCCATAGGCGGATATTTAACACTTCTGATTACCCAGAGACGCACTGAGACTGTACTGTCATCAATCCAGATTCACGGTTAACAATCCTTTAATCTCATCTATTCGTCTTTTCTGACTTGTGATCATGTTGTTCGACCATAAAGACAAACGTGAACCTGAAGCTTCAGGGCTTAGCACGGAGGAGTCAGGCTTCGAGATTGAGCCTGCACAAATTGAGATAGGTTCAGGCTACACGCTTCAAGTAAGCTGTGATGAAAACGAAAAACCTATAATTGACGTGAAGACCTACGGGAAAATAGACATGCAAAAACTCAGGAGAGAAATTGAACGCACATTTCCTAATGCTCAAATCCGACAAATGAACCAGATGTCCTGCGTGACCGTGGCGAAGAAAAGCAAGAAGAAACCCAAACCTAGAAAGAAATAACCTGTTCCCAGCTTTTTCCGCCCAGAAATCAGGATTAAGAAGCGAGACTGAAACCAAAGCTCAAGCTCTCCCATATAACTTTTCCTTCAGGACTAACAAAACTCAACATTCAGAATTGGCATTTCACGCGAAACATAAAACACGTTATGATCCGTAGACTTAGGATTTCCATTTCAAAAACACAAGAAGAACATGCGCGATCGGTTTTTAAGCGGCTCTGCATTTTAGTGAAAAACCAAACAGAGTCCTGCAAGTGCGAAAATGACAGCTGAACAGAAGCTCACTGAAGGAACGAAAGAAGAAGACCTGAGACCTCTCTACGTTCGTCAAGTGTTGAATTCGTTAGGGTCTGGAATGGTCAGTCCGTTCATGGGCGCCTATGCTGTGGAGCTTGGTGCTTCTTCCTCGGACATGGGGTGGTTTCAGTCCGTCTCAAACCTGTCGAATAACGCAATGCAGATTGTCTGGGGAGGGCTGAGCGATAGGTTCAGGCGGAGAATACCGTTCATCGTGGCTGGCGGCTTGATCGTTGCGGCATTGTACGCGCCAACCACCATCGTGAACTTGCCCTATCAACTGATAATCCTTCTTGGAATGCAGGCACTTCTGGGTTCGATGGCTACGCCTGCGTGGACCGCACTCATAGGTGAGCTGGTTCCTTCAACGAAGCTGGGGCAGACAAACGCAAAAATCATCATGTATGCACAGGTCGGCGGATTGGTTGCTACTCTCGGATCAGGAATCGTGATGATTCTGGTGGGTGGTTCGTACCATCAGATGCTTGTGATTCCTGTGATTGTTGCTATGGCTTTCGGTGTCACTTCTTCGCTTATCATGCTGAGAACAAAGGAGAAGGCAGGCAGGAAACCTGAGCAGCAGATTTCGCTGGAGAAGTTCAGTATAGTAGAGATCATGCGTGGAAGCCCTGATTTTCCTAGGTACTGCAGCGTTGTGGCGACTTACGAGTTTTTCATGTCGATGTCTTGGCCTCTGTTCTCGATTACGCAGGTCAAGGTTCTGAATGCTTCGCCCCTGCAGATAGCCCTGTTGTCGGTTGTTCAGATGCTCGTGATGATAGTTTTTCAGCGTTGGACCGGAAGACATGCAGACATTGTAGGCAGAAAGCAGTTGCTTGTCGCGTTCAGGTTCATCCTCGTAACCGTTCCTGTTGCGTATGCGGTCTCACCGGACATGAACATGTTGATAGTCGTGAGCGTCTTCTGGGGTTTCGCCCAAGTCATAGGGCAGACTGCCGCAGCTACCTATTTGCTCGACATCGCGCCTAGAGAGCACCGGGGAAGCTTCATAGCCGGGTTCAACCTAATAATAGGCGTAGTCACCTTTTTCGGCTCACTCCTAGGCGGATACCTAGCCGACTACCTAACCACAATATACGGCATGATTATGGCCATTCAAATCGTCTACCTAATCTCAACAGCGGGCAGAATCGCCGGTGCCGCACTCCACATGACGCTAAAAGAGACTTTGAGACGATAACGCACTGTTATCATAGGGCCATTCTACAACGAAAGAGGGCTCTAGGAAGGGAATCTTTGGTTCAGACCTGATCGTGATTCCCTCCTCAAGGCTTTCATATACTCCTTTGCGACAGGATGCTGTCGATAGATCAAG
>JBGOYR010000067.1:0-6261 GCA_041479765.1 Bathyarchaeia archaeon
TCTACGAGCCGTGAAACGACTTTTGAAGAGGACACGGCTGACTTTGAGCTTGTCCTCAGAACTTCAGACAGGCTTTCAGAAGAAATACATGAAGATCTCACACGACAGAAGCTCTATTTCAAAACGGTCACGGTCAAAGTGCGATATGAGAATTTTGAAACACACACCACCTGCAAAACGCTCCCGTTCATGACTGACCGCTTACTTGACTTAAAGAAAACAACTAGAGAACTACTTCAACGCTATCTCAGACCAGGCCGAAAAATAAGGCTAATTGGCGTTAGAGCCTCGAATTTCACTTCTGCACAAATGCAAAAGACCCTCATGTGAACGCCAAGATTCAGATTAAGGAACCATTCTTGCACTTAACAGACCGCGACAAAGCTCTAGCGCAGGTCTATAGATGCACGGAGGCTATTTTCCGATCCGTCTAATCTCAAAGACAACAGGGTTTTTCGCGTCAGGACATGCGTTGCATATCGCATCCTTGTCTTCTGCCCAAGGAAACTCCGCCCCATAACGCATCGCATAAACCTTCGGAAGCAAAACCATCAAGGCACTGTAGCATATGTTGCCCTTAACCGACTTGCCGTCAAAGACAATCTTGTCTCCGACCTTGTGTCCCACAGCGCACTTACCTTTCTGACTCTTGACTGTGACTTGAACGACTGACATAGCAGTTCTCCACTGCTATTGTTTCACGTTTGGGTATTTCTCTCTTATCTTGGCATCAGCTATCTGGGCGATCATAGCATTGGAAATAAGGACATACTTGACTCCGCGCAGTTCGGCTAGATCTGCCGGTTTCTGGTCTTGCGTGATCAGGAGAAGGTTGTTCTTCCTTGCGTACTCGACTACGTCTTTGTCTTTGGCTCCTTTCAACCCGGCATCATGAGCCGTCAAAACAGACCAGCCCAACGTTTCAAAAAACTCCTGCAGGCCAGCATACATTTCGTCGAGCAGAAGCTTCAACTTTGCCACCTTAACAATGTCTCTCTTGCTATGGCTTATAATGGTTTACTGCTTGTGCAACAGTAGTCTTTTATAAGTCTGTTAAGAATCCTCTTGAACGTTCAGCAAAGGGAAAAGAGAATGACTGAAAACACGGGCGTCAAGGTGGTACTGACGGCTTCTGCTACCGAGATGAGCGATTTTTACAACAGTCCCTTCATCGCGTTTGTAGGCGGATTCGCCAAAGGTCCCGTGCCTTTGTGGCTTGTCAGGAAAAAGCTGTACCCTTGTCCCGGTCGTGACAGCCAAGGAAGAGCAAGGTATGCACCGTACGGCTTGAGAAAGATTGAAGCAGTCCTTCTTCAGAACGGGTTCCACGAGTCAGAAGTGGCAGTAGTTCACCCATATGATCTGGACGCATTTGTGGGTCCTGAAACCAAGGTTATAGGCATTTCCTCCATGGACCCGACAGGAATGGGATACGTTAGTAAGACTTATTCATCAATCGTCGGTGGAGGCGAACCGATGAACTCCATCGAATTCAGAGCCCTCATGAAAAAAAGAAGCATCCGAAAATTCAAGCCCAAAGTTGTCGTGGGCGGGTTTGGTTCTTGGCAGCTTGAACGCAAGAAAGTGGCTGAAAGCTATGGCGTGGACTGCGTAGTCATCGGCGAAGGCGAAGACGCCGTTGTAGATATTTTCAGGAAGGCAGTGAACGGCGAGACTCTTCCACATGTCGTGCGCATCGACAAAAACTCCGAGAATGAGCAAGTGCCTGCGATTAAGCATGTAGCTATTCATGGATGCGTGGAGATTTCGCGAGGTTGCGGACGAAATTGCCAATTCTGCACACCAACCATGCAGAAAAAGCGCGACGTTCCTCTAGAGAAGATCATGAAAGAAGTAGAGCTAACAGTCAAAGAAGGCAGCGACCACATCACGCTAGTGACAGAAGACATCTTCTTATACGGGATGAAAGACAAAACTTTCATTCCTGACAAGGAAGCAGTCCTAAAACTCGTGAAAAGCGTAGCAGGTCACCCTGGCGTCAATGCTATACAGCCTTCTCACATGTCACTTGCGCCCATCGTTCACGACCCGCAAATGGTCAAGGAACTGTCGGAAATCCTCGTGGAGTACAATTGGTATAACCATGAAAAAAAGCCCATTGTGACCTCTGAGACGGGCGTAGAGACCGGCAGCGTCAGGCTCATGAGAAAATTCATGGCTGGAAAGATGCTCCCCTACAAACCTGAACAATGGCAAGAAATCGTCAGTCAAGCCTTCGGCATACTGAACGACAACGACTGGTATCCACTCGCCACGTTAATAGTTGGGCTTCCAGACGAAAAAGAAGAAGACGTCCTCGACACGCTTGAGCTTATGGATGACTTGAGAGACTATCAAGCCTTCTACGTACCACTGATGTTTGTTCCACTAGAAAACTGCTTGCTCATGAACAAAAGCGGAGCCGAACTTGATTCCCTCACCAAGGCACGCTGGGAGTTCATTGTTCGCTGCTGGCAGTACAACATCAGGATCTGGCGAGACACTTTCCTACAAGATAGAATACGCAACCCATTGCTGTTCAAACTCATAAAACAGCTAGCCATTCCCTTCACCGCAAAAGTGGCAGGAATTTACTACGGAATGAAGCACGGTGAAGAAATGGAAAACGCCATCTGGAAAATGGTAAACGTTTGACAAGTGCTTCTCTAGAAACTCATCCTCTTTAATGACCTATCCTCCTCGCGTTTTTAAAAATGGCATAGAACTTCGACTTCAATTGCCGATTTTCCACAAACCATAAAAACTGCAGCAACAAATATGTCGAATCAGTTGATACACATAGTAGTTCGGACAGTGGGTTTAGATGGTTGACAACAGAATAGAAAAACTCGCGAACCTTTGCGTTCGCTACAGCGTGGGCGTGAAGCCGAAAGAGAAAGTGGTCATAAACGGGAGTGCAGCGGCAGTTCCGCTGATCAATGAAATCTACAAAGAATGCTTGCTGTGTGATGCGTATCCGTGGGTTCGGCCAAATCTAGGTCTAGACTACACATTCTTCAGGTATGCGAAGGAGCACCAGTTGAAGTTTGTGTCGCCTTTTGACAGGTTTATTTTCGAGAACTTGGACGTGAACATCAACGTACGCTGCGAAACTAATCCAAAGAGATTGTCGAATATTGACCCTGCAAGAATGAAGGCTCAAACAGCTTCATCGAGTGAACTCGTAGAGAACTATTACAAGCGAGTGGCAGAGGGCAAAGCCCGATGGACACTGTTGCCCTTTCCGAGCGAGTCTCAGGCGCAGGAAGCCAACATGGCACTTCCCGAATATGAAGACTTTGTGTACAGTAGTTGTCTAGTGGACAAGAAGGAGGCAATCGGAGAATGGAAGAAGATTCGCAAGGAACAGGAGAAGATCTGCAACTTCCTGAGCAAAGCAAGCAAGATTCGCATTGTGGGTCAGGACACGGATTTGACTTTCAGCGTCAAAGGTCGCAAATGGCTGAACTGCAGCGGAGACAAGAACATGCCCGACGGCGAGGTTTTCACAGGGCCTATCGAGAATTCGGCGAACGGCACGGTCAGGTTTACGTTCCCAGGAATCTACATGGGAAGAGAAGTGGAGGACATCTCGCTCACATTCAAGAATGGAAAAGTGACGAAAGCTTCAGCAGCCAAGGGTGAAGAGTTGCTGAAGCAAGTTTTGAAGATCAAGGGTGCAGACCGCATCGGAGAAGCAGCTATTGGAACGAACTACGGCATTACTAGGTTCACGAAGAACATGCTGTTTGACGAGAAGATGGGCGGAACCATTCACATGGCGCTGGGCAAATCCTATGCCGAATCAGGGGGAAAGAACAGCTCAGCTATCCACTGGGACATCTTGAAGGACATGAAGAAAGGCGGAGAAATCTACGCAGACAAGGAACTATTTTACAAGAACGGCAAATTCCTAACATGATCACAAAGGCATTCTCTTAGAGACAGACCACTGATGCGTTGGTAGCGTCACGTTAATAGTATTCTTCGATTGCGAAGTTGAAGCACCCGGTTACGTTCGCCATGAATGTCGTTTCCACGAATTGTATCACGTAGATTCCGGTGCCTGTGAAGTTGTAAGCGGCCTTGACTGGAGTGTAATTCACGCCTGGCCATGCGTAGGATACGGATTTTTGATAGCTCCATGTCGTGACATTGAGGACACCCGGTTCCAGCACAGTTATAGGTCCCACTACTCTGGGGAATTCTCCAATGGCTGTTGGTGTCTTTATTACTTTCAGAGTTATTGGCGTCGGCGCATAGTAAACTGTGTTCCCAGAGTACTTGTAGTACGGAACTGTTTCTAGTCTTGCTCTCCACGTGTCTTTGTTCACTGTGAAGTGCGGACTAGTGACGTTGTAGACATTTGGGTAAGAATACGCTATGACCGCATTAATCAAGTTGGGGGATCCTGAAGACAGAGTGAAACTTGTCAGCTGATGCCACGACTTCGACCCTCCAAGCTGACCCGAGTTCACCGACATGGAATAGATGTAGCCTACTCCAAACCCCAACAGAATCCCGATCAGGAAAACCGCAACTGACGACTTTTTCATCGAAGTTCCCCTCTTTGCAGCGTACATATCTTGTGAACGCTTAAATAAAGTAACCGAAAACTCTGAAGGGCGAGCGCAGATGCGAGAATGATGCGCAAACGCTATTCTTCATGGCACTTATCGTCCAGACGGCTTAAAGAGCCAGCCTTATGAATCACGTGTGATTTTCGTTTCTACATCCTTGCCGGAAGAGCTTTTGAGAGCATCTTCCTTAATTCATACTCGGTTTATGGGCACGCGCGATTTGTTCCACTTCCCGTATTAGTTCTTCTATTTCCTCTATTGTATTGTAGAAGTAGGCAGAAGCTCGAACCGTTCCAGCTTTGCCTGCAATGCGCTTGATCAAGGGAAGTGCACAGTGGTGCCCTGCCCGCACCATGATTCTTGCTGACTTGTCAAGTTCAAGGACCACTTCGCGGGGGTGAAGGCCGTTGATATTAAAGCATAGCAGAGAAACTCTATTTTCTATTTTGGATCCATAGGTCGTTACTCCAGGGATTTGGCTTAGGCCCTTGCAAAGTTTCACGGACAAATGCTTTTCATAGTTTTCAATGTTTTCGATTCCAATTTCGTTCAAATACGTGATCGCCGATCCCAAGCCCAGCGCTTCTGCGATAGCAGGTGTGCCGGCTTCAAAGCGTGCTGGGCCTTTCTCAAGAGTATAGTCGTCAACGTCCACATCCACTATGGTTCCTCCGCCAATATATGATGGTTCAACCTGTTCAAGCAGTTCTTGCCGAATGTAGAGCACTCCACAGCCAGTAGGTGCGCACATCTTGTGTCCGCTAAAAGCCAAGAAATCGCATCCGATTCTTTGAACATCAACTCTTACGTGTGGCACTGACTGAGCCGCATCTATGACAACGTACGCCCCATGCTCATGCGCAATTTGAGTTATTCTCTCAACGGGTTCTACAGTTCCAAAAACGTTTGAAATATGAGTAATGGCTACAATCTTGGTCTTATCGTCGACTACTTTCTCGAACTCAGTCGGATCCAGAATCCCGTTCTCGAGAAGATCTCGCGGCTTCACTACGTTCACTTCTACACCATGCCGCTGCTTCACACGCAGCCAAACAATAAAGTTAGAATGATGCTCAAGAAGGGTAGTTACTATCTTTTCATTCTCTTGCCATTTCAAACCGTTGGCAACAATGTTTATTCCTTCAGTAGTATTTCGGGTAAAAATGATCTCGTCTTTAGACTTGGCATTGATGAATCGAGCAACTTTTTCGCGAGCCTGCTCATATTCATATGTTGACTTTCGAGAGAACTCGTAAGCGCCACGTCCAACGTTAGCCCTATACTCGCGATAAAACTCCAGCATTTTCTGCAAAACTGGCTCGGGCGTCAGAGTGCTTGATGCATTATCCAGATAGACAATGCCAGTCTGAAGCACGGGAAAGTCTTGTCTGATATTTGCAATGTCGAACAAGTCTCGCACACCCATCGCCAAGGTACAGAGGTGATACCTAAAATATTTGCCGGTACATACGGCGTGCATAAACAGATTCTCGTTGGAATATGTCAAGTGTGTTTTCATTCAATACAGAGAAAGATAACTAAAACATGAAAGAGGATACGAAAAAACGATCAGCTTGGAGACTCAGAAATCGGACAGGCCTTAGGTAGCCGTTTCGGTGTTCTCCACGCTTTCCTTCGGCACAGGTCTTTGCTTGCTCTTAGTGAATGACGGAACAACAAA
>JBGOYR010000068.1:0-6048 GCA_041479765.1 Bathyarchaeia archaeon
GCCAAGATGTGTTGCGAGGATTACTGTTTCGCTTTTTTCCATTGTGCCCTAGCTCCCTTCCTGCATATTGAAGTTTCCTCTATCTCGCTTCAGGATTCTAGCCTTTTCTGGAAGCCTATCTTTCTCCCAATCATGCCAATCTACTTCCTTGAAAATCCATCTCTTGCCCAAGTGCGCCGCAAGAAGGGCGTGTCTGTGCGCATTGTCTGCTGGAATGAACTTATCGAGGAATCTGAAGAGCTTGTCGATTTGCTGTTTCGGGAAATAGGCATAGTAACTTGCGTTTTTCACTTCGAATGCGTAGGTGTGTAGGCCTTTTCTGGCAATAATATCCGGCAAAGGGTTAAGGCTTGGGTTGCTAACGGGTATGCGCACAGCATTGTACCCGTTCTTGATGAGAAGTTTCACGAGGACGTTTTCGCTGTAGAACCCTCTTTTGCGCCATCTGCGAATTGCGTCTTTGTCTATTTCCCTTGCCATCGGCGAATCCTCTGCTCTGAAAGGACTGTAGAAGTGTGGTTTACTATGTTTTTCCTTCAGAGCCGAGAGTCTTATGGTTTTTTCCGCTTATAAACTTCGATCGGAACCTTTAATGTAGGTTTCTCAACGAGACATTCCTTCAAGTAATCGTCCAGAGTTTCGGCTGCCACTATCTGTATCCTGTAGTCCTTGATGTCAATAGAATGCTGGTAGTTCTTCTTCGGTATGACTACTTTCTTGAACCCCCAAGCCTCAGCAGCCTTGATCTTCTCATATGCACCGCCAATGGCCGTGATCTGAATCTGGTTTCCGACGCCAAGATTTATTTCGCCAGTAACCGCCACATCCTGTCGTATCGGTTTGCCTTCGATGAGCGAGCAAAGCAGTATTACCATCGTGACACCTGCTGAAGGCCCGTCCACGCCGTGAGATTGGGCGAAGTCGAGGTGCGTTAGATAGTCTTGGGCTATGTCTATGCCGTATTTCTGGAGGATCACGCTTCTGACTTTGGCTACGCTGTCGGAGCTGAACGTCTGTCCCTTAGCTACGCCAGTTACCTTGTAGTAGCCGTTTAGCGAATATGGTCTTTGAAGATCGCTTCTCTTAACCATGCTTGCCTTCAGACACAGGACATTTCCAGTCATCTCGCCACTGTACGGGTCTCTAACAACTGCCAAGCCGTAAATCTGGCCTAACTCGGCTCCGGAGGGCTGAATTTCAAGCAGCTTGCCCCTCTCGTTCATCTCATGCTCCAGTATCTGCCTCTGGATCGTCTTACAATGATTCTCAATGGCGTCTCGCACATGCCTTCTCTCTACAGTTCCGCATCCCTCATTAGTAGCCAAAGTCGCAGATGTCTTGATTATTGAGATCAACGGTCTGAAGCGCGTGGTAAGAGCATCCCTTTTGTTGCTTCTACGTCTCCCTTCCTCCACGATTTCCGCGCACGCGTCTCGACTGAAAGGTATGAGGTTGAAACGCTTGACTTCCTGAGCCAGAAACTGGATATACTTGCGTCTGTTCTCAACCGTGTTAGGCATGTCATTGTTCATTCTCACGACTTTGCCATAACCATAGATTCTGTCCATCAAAGCTGGGTGAATCTGGTTTATGCTGTCAAAGTTTCCAGCACTCACAAGGAACGTTATTGCAGGAACTGGTTCAGTGGAAACAGCCATTGCAGCCGTATCTCCACCGTGCAGCTTTCCTCTCAGAGTTATTGGCAACTGTCCATCTTCGAGTACAGTCAGTAACGTTATTGCCTCCTCGGGATCAAGATTCTTTATCTCATCGATGTACAAGATGCCTAAAGACGCCCTGTGTACATCACCTGCTGAGACCCTTTGGTGTTCTGGGGTGCCGAGACCGCCTGTTTGGTATGGGTCCCACGCTATTGATCCGAAGATTTGGGCGCTTCTGTGTCCTGTGGCGTCTATGAACGGCGCATGCCCAGAAGTATTGTCTACTACTAGTTTGGGCACGTCTGTCTGTTGGGCGCCTGAAACGCCTTTCATGTTTCCCATTCCACCGAGCTTGCCGAACCACCAGATGAAAACTCCGAAGAAGATCAAGCTGCCGCCTGGAATGAAAGTCATAGGAACAAGCCCGACGAATCTTCCCACAAGGTAATCTATGAAATTACCGCGATAGTAATCTCTTAGTGTCTCACCCAGGTACGGTGGGTTGGCTTCCCATGTCTGCCAGGCTTGAATCATGAAGTAGAAGCCCAGCGTTATCAACAGGATGCCCATGGCTATCATGAATAGTTGTAGTGCTTTGAACCCGACCTTCGTGACGAACTTTCTCTTGAGCTCCTTAAGCTGCTCCTTTTGCAGGATTTTTTTGGACTCGCCAGCTTTGTTAATCGAGATCTTGGGCTGGCTCGGCAGCAAAGTGTTCTTCCAACACATGACATCGAAAATCTTTATGCCATTTTCCCTGTAAACCTGCGTAAGCTTCTCTGCCAAGGCTCTGCCGATCAGCGACTTGCCCGTGCCTGGATCTCCCAGAAGCAGCAGATATGGTCCTGGGCTTATCATGGTCTTGGCTGATGGTTTGTTCTTGTCTGGGCTGCTCCAGCTTTCGTACCAGCTTGTCTTTTCGAGATACTTCAGCTTGTGTACCCACTCGTCTAGGCACAGGAAGCATTCTTTTAGTGCTTGCTCTTGGCCAACTGCCCAATTGATCAGGTTGTCGTCCACCGGAAAGCCTTCAGTACTTTCGAAGCCTCCCCAATCCCACTTCACCTTGACCTTTCTGCCGTTCACGTTCCTCTCAAGAGTCTCTACATCGTTTCCGAAGTGGTCGAACTGCAAGTCTTCACACCTTCCCAGTGGTTTCTAAAGTATTGTCTATCAAGACACTTGACTGGGAACAATTAAAGCGGTTATTTCGAAACCAGTAATATGAAGGAAACCATAACACAGCCAACAAAAAAGGCGCCATAGTGAAAGAGCCTCGAATTGCCCTTTTGCAGGTTTAAGCTTCTCCCCAATCATGATTTGAGCACAATCGCCGCGATTCCAGTCTGTTTCAGTTCGAACAAACCTGCAACTGAAAACCAGCCGAGTTTGTCGGCAAAGCTCATAATCAAAAGCCTCTGCTTAAGGCTGGATTCACCAAAAGACCCCGTTACTGCCTTTTCGGTTCCGCTTTCCGGGTTTGGGTATGGACTTGCCCGTGGCCCCATATAAAAACCGGTGAAAATCTCCATTCGAAGCACACCACCTCACCCTTCGAGGATACTTCGAACCTTTGGGAAGAAATTCAGGGCTGGGCAGGGACAGTGCTGCGGCACAGTGCATACTTGCAAGTGAAGAAGTCTAGCCATCGTTTCCTTCAGTGGTCACGGTCAGATAGCCGAAGCTCAGCGCATAAACCGAGTTCTGGCTTCCTGATTTCCTTCCCTATGCTTTCCGTAACCACTCTCAGAGGCACCAATCCCTACCACGTAGATTCTACATAGAGTCCTGCATTTTGCGGAGAATCGCAAATATTATGCGAGTTTTTCTTCAATACGGCTGGGTCCGCCTCATAGTTCTGGCTGGTGCATCGAGACTGCTGTCTGTGTGGCCAAAGGCTTGTTGGAACTGTTTGGTTTGGGATTCTGTTGATGCTTGTGTATACAAGTCCGGGCCTTTCTTGCGGCACTGATACCTCACTGAAGCCTTTTTCTCAGATTGTGATCTCCGAAAATGCGGTCTTTTCTGACTTGTTTTCTCCGAGTGTGCCTGTTTGTCGTGTCTAGTGTAGGCTAAACGGCTTACGTTTTTGACTTGTTCAGATCATTTTCTTACGGGTCGGTGGCTCTGGTGGTGGGCGTATTACCAGCATCCTTTACATATCACCAAAGATCACCACGTCCTTGAGTCAGGGTTTCTGTATACGGAAGCATCAACCTAGTCCACTCGTTCAGACCTGTGTCAATCGGTTTTTTCAGAAACGTTAATGAATTTAGCATCAGTTGGTATTAACTCATGAAAACCGGAAGAGTCGTCCAAAACTTGTCTCTCAAGGACGGACGGAAGGCTGTTCTGAGGACGCCTAAGTGGGAAGACCTGGACGATTTGCTCGATTTGATCAACTCTCTCGTCGAGGAAAAGGCAGACATAATCAGGGGTGAGAAGGTTACACGAAAAGAGGAAATTGACTTCCTAGCTTCAGTACTCAAGCGTGTGGAAACCAAGGAAGAGTTTTTCTTGATTGCCGAGGTTGGGGCAAAAGTGGTGACGATCTCTGAGATTGGTCAAGGAACGGGTTCTTATGATTCGCACGTGGACATGATTGGCATCGTTGTTAAGGATGGCTTTAGGGACGTGGGCCTCGGAACCATGATGAAGACATTGGTTGAGCGGGGCAGGAGTATGGGTTTGAAGGTGTTGACGCTTTGTGCTTTTTCGACTAAGAAGAGGGCGATTCACGTTTATGAAAAGGTAGGCTTTGCGAGAACCGGCTATATTCCGAAGGTTCTTCAAGAGTGGCAAATATGTGGACGAAGTAGTAATGACGATGCTCCTGGAGTAGACGGTCTATGTCAAGCTTCAAGGTGACCAATGAGAGTTTTACTTTTTCAACCAAGGGTGAGATAGACTTCATAGATCTGACAGACAAGGTTCAGGAAGCAGTGTCGAAATCGGGCGTAAGAAACGGCATAGTTCATGTGTTCGCTCCACACGCCACAGGCGTCCTGATCTTGACCGAGAACGACCATGCATTGCTGGAGGACATCAGAGAGCTTCTCGAAAGAACGGTTCCCAAGCACGGTGGTTATCGGCATCCTTCTAACGCATATTCTCATTTGAGGTCTGTCCTATTGCCACCTGATAAAACGCTACCAGTCTTTGAAGGTCGAGTGGAATTTGGAACATGGCAATCACTGCTATTCGTCGAAACAGACGTTCATCCGAGAAAGAGAACGGTGATCATACAGGTCTTGGGTGAACACTTAAATGACAAACGGAGAAATGAACACCGAGACGTTTAAGTGGCCTAATAACGACGTGTTTGGTCCGGACCTTCAGATATGCTGTCTAGCATAATGATAGCATCTTTCAAAGTTGAAGAGTACTCCGAGGATTCTAGCGTCACACTAGTCACGAATGCTATCAAGTGCAGGAAAGCTGGCTAAAGTTTCCTGAACAAGGACGGCGCACGAGCAATGTTTGTCAAGGAGCAAGGGAGCATCAACCTTTGCAGATTCAGGCTGCATTTTCTACACCTGCACAAAGGTGAAGATTGTCTTCGTCGGAACGGGAGGAGGCATCAGCGGACAAGTTGAGAGCAGCCACATCAACGTGCCGCCCTCATGCGTACGGCTTGACAAAGTCTTGGAATCCCCCTTAAGGCAAAGGCCCCAGTTGCTGCTGACGCTGTTCTTTCGGGCGATTTGAAAGGAGCCGTCAGCGAGCAGTTCTAGGTCCTAGTGCTAGGATTCACAGCGAGGTCCACGCTACCGTGTCATTCTTCCTCTCAGAAATAAAGCAGCTCTTAACAGACCTTCAGAGGAAAGGAGTCGTATCCGTTGGTATTGAGCTGTCCGTGCTTTGCGCAGTAGCGAACCGTTGTCAGAAAAAACCGCAGGCGTCGTCAGGATTGACGATCTACCTCTGAGAGGGCTCTCCGCGTGGAAATCGCGTGCCCGCAACAGAAAACGCAGAAGGGAAATACAAAACCGAATCCTCGAAGCATCATTGATCGTCTCTTTAGTTGACGTGACCTAATCACGGTTGCCGGTATGCGTCCTGACAACCAAGAAATCAAATCCTTTCCTTCCGTTGAAGCCTCACCGAGATTCTGACTTGATATCAACCATCCATTCGAGCTTCGTCTCGCGCCTAAACATCACCGGATGATTAACTTGAAGCCATGGCGGCATTCTGGAATTGACGCATTCTGGAAATTGACACATTTACCGCAAACGTGCACACTCCGCGACTTTTCGCGAGATCAGAACTTGAGTTCTTGGGAATAACGATGCCCTCGTTGAGCGAAGCGGTCGGCCTCTTGGATATCTAGGCGCAATTTCATGAATTTGATGCGTGCTGATCGTTGCTTCAGACCAGAAAACCA
>JBGOYR010000069.1:0-5827 GCA_041479765.1 Bathyarchaeia archaeon
ACGGCGAGGAAAAGGTCTACGCCTAGCAGTATGAAGAACTCTGGCTGCAGTGGGGGTGGCAATTATGGTACCGTACCGGAATGTCTTGTTTCTCGTTATTTAAGTCGTATGAATTCGGAATCCAAATCCGAATTACACAGCAAGATTGAGAGGATAGAGATGAATCTTCTGTCGCAATATGCAAGAAACCTTTTCATTCTGACAACAGGAAAACCCGGGTTTGTTGAAAACGCTACTTTTCAGGGAGCGCGACAGCATGAATGGCAAAGCGCTTGCGGATTTCTCTGGCAAGGGCTTCCGCGTGGCCATCACGGTAGCTGTCGGTGATGACGAACTTCGGCTTTGCGAGTCTGACGTATTCGATAAGATCGTCGAAGTCTGAGTGGTCGCTTAGTGCTATTGTATATTCGTTGTCTCCGGTTTGGCGGCGGGGGAAGTTGAACTCCCATCCACTAACTGTGATGTGAAGGGCGTTGTGGCCGACTTTGGCTTTGGAGTTCATGTGATAGAAAGCGACGCAGGAAGAGTTTGTGTCAAGCAGTTCTTTTCCTTCAGTCTCGTCTGACAGTAGTAAACGTCCTATGCTCATACCATGCTGTTCGCAGACTTTGGAAATGTGGAGAACTCTTTCGGGAGCTACAAAAGGAGCTTTGACATCTGCCTCGCGAAGGATCTGCATGACTTCTTGAAGCTTGCCATGATAGCCGAAAACGTAGACTGGGCCATGTTTCAGACCTCTTTCAGCCATCGAAACGAGTGTTTCTTCAACGTCTTTCTTGAAGGGGCGTGTGCATCTTGGGTTTCCATACGTGGCTTCCATGACAAGAATGTCTGCTTCCAAGACAGGGGTGTGCTCGATTTTGAAGTCTCCTGTATATCCTATTTTTGCTTCGCCGTCTTCCACCAGTACTTGCGTTGCACCCAGAATATGGTTGGCCGGAAAAAAAGTCAACTTTTCGTCTCCGAATTGTCGTGCGGTGCCGTACTCGAGTGTCTCCACGAGGCCTTTCCTGTGTGGCAGTGGTTCAGTCATGGCTTCAATAAGGTCTTTTGTAGCTCTCGTCATGAGAACTTTCTCGCATTTTGTCAGGCTCTGCTGAAGCCCGATTGTGTGGTCGGCGTGGGCATGGGTGACTATTCTCAGGGGTTTGGTTTCGTCGTATGCGTCGCATGCGACGCGTTTTCCGAGCAGGACTGCGCCTCGGTCAGTGATTGTGGCTTTTGCAGACATCCCTACACCAGTCAGCTGTTTCTATACGATTTCTGAGGTGAGCCAGTCGATGAGTCTTCTCGGGTTTTCGCTCCTTATCCTGACTCTTATCGGTCCCAACGGTGATTCAGCTTCCTCTTTTGAGAAGGAGATGTGCCCTGCGTAGGCAACTTGCTTGTTGAGGCAGAAGCTGATGGTTCTTCCGTCTATTCCTTCGAGGAAGACTTTACGAGCGGCGGCGCGGACACGTTCGCGGCGTAGCAAGTTGTAGAGCTTGGTTAGAGCCTCAGAATCCTTGTTCTCGGCCGAGATTTTAGCCCCTCTTTGTAGAGGTTCCACCCTAGTTTGTACGTTGCCAAACATGCTTTCGATGGCTCTTCTCACTCTGTCTTCCGATTCGGTCGGGTTGATTTCGGCTTCTATCGTGACTGTTGCTTCTTCCATTTTTCCTCAACTTTCTTCAAAGCTTCTCTTATCATTTCTTTTGCTGTCTGGGGGTCTTCTTCGTTGATTATCATGTGTTCGGCCATGGCTATGGCGTTGCCCAGTCCCACGCTTAGTTCGCGATTGTCGCGTTCGTTGAAGATTTTCTGGTCGTTGGGGTCGTCGCTTCTTTGGCGTCGGTTGAGTCGTTTGAATCTGGTTTCGGGTGAGGAGTGGATGGCTATTAGCGTAAATGTTGGGAAGTGTTTCTTGAGCTCTTCAGCTTCGGCTAAGCTTCTTATACCGTCCACAAAGATTCTTTGTCCTTTGGCGTTTTCTATTCTGGGAATGCATCTCTTGGCTATGACGCTGCTTCCTTCTGCTTGTCGTAGTTCGAGCATTATCTTTCCGATGTTTTCTGGGCTGGGTTCAAGGTTCCTTCTCTTTGCTTCTTCTCGGACTATGTTGCCCATTACTACGATGTCGTAGCTGCTTTCTGTTGCAACGTTCAAGGCTAGGGATTTTCCTGATCCGGGCATTCCGGCTAGGCCGACTACAAGCTTGTCTTTTGTCATTTTGAATCCTTTGTTGATCGTTCCGGCTATTAACAGAATGTTTATGGATTAAAGCATTTATGACAGAAAGGTGTGAAGGTTAGTGCGAGGGATTTCGATGGCAGAATCAATCCGGAGTTTCATAGCGTTCGACATGGACAGCGAGCCGGTTCTCAAAAAAATAGGCAACATACAAAATGCTTTGGTCAAGACTGGTGCAGATTTGAAGCCTGTTGAGCCAAAGAACATTCACATGACAGTTCGTTTTCTCGGAAACATCGCTCCCACCACGGTCGACAGGATTCATGAGGAGATGAAGCAGGTTCAGTTCATGACCTTCAACGCTAGGATTCATGGTATAGGTGCTTTTCCAAACGCGAATTATCCGCGGGTCGTTTGGGCCGGAATGACTGAAGGAGCAGACCAACTGAGAAGCATTTTCAGTCAGCTTGAGCCTCGGTTGTGCGGTTTGGGATTTGCGCCTGACCCGAAGGGTTTCAGTCCACATTTGACGATTGCTCGTGTGAGGTCTGGGAGAAACAAGGTTGAGCTTGCCGAAAGCATCAGGGAGAATGCAGACGTTGATTTTGGTGTTGTCAGGGCAGCCTGCCTGAGGCTTAAGAAGAGCGATTTGACTCCTCAAGGTCCGATTTATTCGACGCTTAGAGAGTTTTGCCCGTGAGAGTGTAAGAAAAGGATCGAGTTATGCAGGACAAGACTGAGAGAATCTGTGCTAAGGTTCTGGAAAAGGTCACACCTACAGGGAAGGATAGAGCTAAGATAGAAGCCATTGCCAAGAAACTTGAAGCAGACGTGGTTTCTGCGTGCAAGCAGCTGGGTGTCAAGGCTGAGGTGCGTGTTGAAGGTTCAATCGCGAAGGACACATGGCTTAGCGAAGAACCTGATGTTGACGTTTTCATGCGTGTGTCGCCTAAGATTCCGCGCGCGTCTCTTGGTGAGGTCTGCTTGAAGGTTGCCAGAAGGGCTACTAGAGGCGCTAGGCAGGTTGAGAGGTTTGCCGAGCATCCTTATCTTGAAGCGTTTGTCGGCGGAACCAGGGTGAACATCGTGCCTTGCTATGTTTCTAAGCGTGGGGAATGGTTAAGCGCTACGGACAGGACGCCTTACCACACGGATTACATGAGGAAGCATTTGGATGAGCGGTTGCGGCGCGAAGTGCGTTTGCTCAAGCGGTTTATGAAGGGCATAGGGGTTTATGGTGCTGAGATCAAGGTCGGAGGGTTCAGTGGCTACCTTTGCGAACTTCTTGTTTTGCAGTGGGGGTCTTTTGTCGGAGTGCTGAAAACGTTTGTCGGACATAAGCAGAGGATAGTGGTTGACATTGAGGATTACTACAGGGATAGGGAGAACGAGCTTGGGCTTCTGTTCAACGAACCTTTGATTATCATTGATCCTGTGGACAAGGCTAGGAACGTGGCTTCAGCCGTACAAAGCGAGAAACTCTACACGTTCGTGGCTGCTGCTCAGACGTTTCTCAAAAACCCAAGCACCGTCTTCTTTTGCCCGCAGGAAACGAAGCCTATGACCGTCAAAAGGCTGAAGAGCGAATTCAAGAACCGGGGTTCAACGGTTGTTTTTGTGATTTTTGGAGAAGTTGACGCGGTTCCTGACGTTTTGTGGGGTCAACTCTACAAGTCTCAGCGTTCCTTGCATAAGCTAGTTCAGCTTAACGATTTCAAGATCCTGAGAGATATTGCATGGAGCGATGAGAAGTCTCTCAACATGTTCATCTTTGAGCTTGACCATTGCTTCATCCCGTCAGTCAAGATGCATCTTGGACCACCCCTTGAGAAAGAACAGGAATGTGACAAGTTTCTAGCAAAGCATCAAGATGGTTCAGGCGCGGTTGCAGGACCTTACGTTGAAGGCGGAAGATGGGTTGTTCAGGTTCGAAGGAAGTACACGAATGCTTGTGTGCTACTCAGCGAAAAACTGAAGGATGGCGGCAGGAACGCGGGCGTGGCTGACAAGCTCGCCCAGGTGCTCCGCAAAGATTTCAAGGTTCTAGTCAATGAGCAAGTCGCCGAAGTTCATGGGAAGAATAGCGAATTCGCGAAGTTCCTGACAGAATTCCTGTCAGGAAAACCCAAGTGGCTAGAAACCACTCAGACCTAACACCATGAGAACTAGGCCAAATAGCCAGCAGTAAAAGGCGAACAGGTGGAATTTCCTGTTTTCAATGGCTTTGTGTAGCAATTTCAAGGCGAAATATCCTGTGATGGTGGCCACAGCTACTCCTACGGCGATTTCAAGCATCCCAAATCCTGACTGTGCCAATGTTGCACGTTGGTCATAGGCTATTAGCGCTTCAGCTCCGATTATGGCGGGAATTGAGAGCAGAAATGAGAACCTGAAGGCTTTTTCTCGCTTCAGTCCCAGCAATAGAGCGACTGCTATAGTTGTCCCGCTTCGCGAAAGGCCGGGAATTATCGAGACGCCCTGCGCTATGCCGAATACTATGGCGGTCGCGTAGCTTATGTGGTCGGTTTTTTCATGGGCCATTCTTGAACTGAAAAGCAAGGTCCCACAGAGTATGAGCGCTATTCCTATGGGCAATGGGCTTAGAAAAATCGATTCCACTGTGTTCCTGAACACATAACCAATCAGCGCAGTGGGCGCAGATCCAACGATTATCAGTGAAATGAGGTGGCCGTCTTCTGTTCTGAAGTCTAAGTGTACTAATGCTGAAAGGATTTTCTTGATGTCTTTTCTGAAGAATACAAGAATGACGACTAGAGTTCCCATGTGCAGGGTGATATCGTAGAGCAGAGGAACCGTCAAGCCTCGAAAGTATTCATAGAGCCTAAGATGTCCGGTGCTTGATATTGGCAACCATTCTGCTATGCCTTGAATCAGGCCGAGAACTATAGCATCCAACAGATTTGGCACGAATTCACCACATGGTACGGCTTTCCTGGTTAGGTTTAAAAGATTACTCAGTCTACTTAACGTTGGTGGGCAGAAAGCATGAGTGAATATCCGAGTGGAAGCACTGAAGATCGCAAGATACTAGGAAAAATGCCGACTGAAAAACTGCTTGACTACCTCTTTCTGCAGATTCGGAACCTGTGGAGGGTTGACGGTTTATACTTTTTGGGTATAGAGAAAAGGTTCGGAACCGAAGCAGCAACGGAGATAGACGCAGCCGTCTGGGAAAACATGGCCGCTATCGAAGCAAAAAGCCTCCAAAAAACGTTCAACGTAGGCCAGAACCCTGACATGCCAATCATCATCGACCTACTTCGCAAAGCAAGCTGGGCACTAGATCAACCTTTCAAGACTGTTGAAGTGGGTGACAAACGAGCCGTCCTATGCATTGACCGCTGCAGAACGCAGGAAGCCCGACTTGGCAAAGATTTAGAGGAGTTTCCGTGCAAGAAGGTGAGATTCGGCTACCTGAAGAACTTCGCGAAAACCCTCAACCCGAGGGCTGAAGTGAACTGTCTGATATGCCCCCCAGACAAACACCCGAAGGAAACATGGTGCAAATGGGAATTTACAATACCAGTTTGACAGTTTACACGACATTTTCTGCAATCGCTGGCTCACTTTCTTTTTCTGAACAGCATTAGATCGTCTTTTTGGCATACGTATTCAAAGCCTTCTTCAAGGAGCTTCC
>JBGOYR010000070.1:0-5800 GCA_041479765.1 Bathyarchaeia archaeon
GATAACCCACGAACATTCCTTTCTTGATCAGATCTTCCCGCTTCGCTTTCGTCCCTTCATCATCGTAACCAAACGTTCCAAGCCCTCTCAGCTCGGTCGCATCAGCCACGATGCTCACTTCCTTTGAACCGTACCGAAACTTTCCAAGCATATCCGGCACAAGAAAACTCGTTCCAGCATAGTCTGCCTCAGTACCGAGAGCACGATCAAGCTCGGTCGGATGCCCACAACTCTCATGAATCTGCAAGGCAAGCTGGTCACCACGGAGGATTAGATCCATCTCTCCTGAGGGACATTTTTCCGCTTCGAACAGCTTCACAAGGTCTTGGCCAACATGCTTCGCATGGTCAACAAGGGCAAGAGACTCAAAGAACTCGTATCCGCTCGTGGCAAAGTCTCCCCTGAACGGAGAAGGGTATGATCTGGTCTGCATTTCTCCATTCTTCACGCCTACGGCTGAAAGGCCGCCTCCGCACCACGTTATTCGCTGGTCTATCTGTGCGCCTTCACTGCTCATGAAAAGCTTGTTCTCGCGGTATCCTCGATAATGAGCGTAGGATGCCTTTATCAACTGAGACTGCTCCTTGAGAACTCGTGAAGCTTCGATAAGCACGCCAAGCTTCCTCTCCAACGAAACCTTGAACGGGTCCTTCCTGAGACTCGTAGCATACTTGCCTCGGCTAACCTTACCTTTAGCAAGAACAGCCTTCTTCTTTTTCAGCAACGCGCTGGCCTTTGCAATGCTCACAGCCCTTTCCGCAGTTTTCACAATTTCTTTCTTGTTTATGTCAACCGAACCAGCGAAACCCCACGCTCCATCAACGATGACGCGAACCCCGAATCCTTTCGACTGCGAAAAAGACACCGTTTCCGGCTCGCCATTCTTCGCCGACAAGCTCTCGTTAAGAATCTCGCTGAACCTGACATCAGCGTATGAAGCTCCTCTCTTCTCGGCTTCTTTAAGCGCTATCTTCCCAAAATCTGAAGACATGACAGATCAACCTAGGCTTCTAGAAGAGACTAGGTTAGTTCCTTTTGCTTTTTAAGATTTTAGTCTGAAGCGTAAGGTTTAAGGGTTAATGCATCGTTTAGGTTTCGATTGTTCCTTGTTACGTTGGGGTTTGCTGGTTTGAGCAAGAAAGAGGTTAGTCTGGAAGAGCGTAAAGCTGAAGTTCTGATCAAACTTCGAGGTTACAAGCTTGTCAAGAAGACGAAACATGAAGACGCGGTCAGCTACATAATCGACATGCCAAAGGAGAAGGAGAAGGCGCTCGTCTGGTGCATACCCGGCGAGGCAACCGTAGGCGTAGCATTCATCGCCCGCCTCCAAAAAGCCATGAAAGACACCAAAGTCGAAAGAGGCATAATCGTCACAGACGGACGATACACACACACCGTCAAACAAGGAGCCAAAAAGAAACGCATAGAGCTTCTACCCAAAACATTCCCAGCATTCGACATCTTCCAACACAAACTAGTCCCTAAACACGAAATCCTCACAGAAGAAGAACAGAAACAACTCCTCGAAAAATACCGAGTCAAGCCATACCAGCTCCTCCAGATAAACAGTTCAGATCCGGCAGTCAAAGCCATAGGCGCCCAACCAGGCGACATTCTTCGAATAGTTAGAAAAAGCCCCACAGCAGGTAAACACTTGGCCTATCGATACGTCATAGAATAACCGATTGATAGTTCTTTCAGGTTTTTCCTTTAACGATTTTCTAATCTCTCGCTGGTCAGGTTGGACAGAAGAACATAGTACGGCACATACACGCCTGACAAATCTCATCTGTCCCATCCTGATTTTGGCGTCTTACTCAAAGCTCACGCTACGCTTCAGTTTCTGTGAAAGTGCATAGCATCTTTCAGACACACATACAAAAAAAAGTACAGATCGTCTGCGCAATCGCGCGGTCAGCTTATTCTATAGATCTCTTAGGAGATCTAGGAGCTGATCTTTCTTTTGGAAGTCTTTATTCTTTTCTGCTTCCATGATAGCGTGTTGCACCCATCTTCTGAGTTCAGGATAGTAATCCCCTTCACGAGGGTGCTTCTGCGCTCTTTTGGTCCACGATTGCGTCGACTTGTCTGCGCGGTTTTCCAATGTTTCCATAGTTTTCACCTCAATGTTTTTCAGTAGAATAGTCACGTGTTCGACAAAACTCGGTGAAACCCTTCTTTTGTCACTGTTCCTTTCTACTTGCATTCTTCAATCAAAAATAATACGCTCGGTCACATATAAGGATATGTGCACCATCAGGCCCCGATAATGCGAAAACCTATCCGCCAGTCAAAGAAAAAGACCTGGTAATCCATCATTTCGTCTGTCTTCCTATTTTGCTATCATCACTTCAGTGGCTTTTATGACAGCTTCCACTTCATCACCAGTCTTAATGTCCAGATCCTCAACTGCTTCTCTCGAAATCAACGCCGTAACCACGACAGGGACAATAATCTGAACCTTCACCTTCGCCGTGACAGCCTCCTTCTCAACACCCACAACCTTCCCCTTCAAACGATTCCTAGCACTAATCTTCAACCCAACAGCCTCCCAATAATCAACATCACCCAACACCTCACCCAAATAGCACTCAACACGTCTATACTCATCCAACAGACTCTCGCCGAGTTCGGTGAGCTTTGCTCCGCCTCCGCCTGACCTGCCCCCTCTGTAAGCTTCGATCACGGGTTCTCCTAGGTTTTTTTCGATTTTCCGCAGATAGTTCCAAACGTAGCGGTATGACATGCCCAGATTTTCGGCGGCTCTTGAGATAGATTTCTCTTTTCTGATCTGTTCAAGGATTTCTGCTCCACCCTTTCCGAGGAGTGGTTTGCCCTTGTGTTCTATCCATATCTTGCAGGAGAGTTCGTGTTTCGTTCGAGTAGGCATCTTGTTATCTATTTCGGCTCGG
Source organism: Bathyarchaeia archaeon (assembly GCA_041479765.1). Taxonomy (GTDB): domain Archaea; phylum Thermoproteota; class Bathyarchaeia; order Bathyarchaeales; family Bathycorpusculaceae; genus DATKKK01. Next base: position 2,913 of record JBGOYR010000070.1, read on the forward strand.
TAGGTTTATAAGCGTAGTCGATATGAACAACAAAACATAACGGTGACTGCCATGAACACGTGGATAAAGATCATGATACTAGCAGTAGCAGTAACCGCGCTGATAATAGGTGGATCACTAGCCTATTTCCACTACTTCAACAGAAGAATACTCAAAGTCTCCACAACCACAAGCCTATACGAAACTGGACTACTGGATGAGATCGAAAAGTCTTTCGAAACGAAATACCCTATAGACCTTCAATTCATATCCGTCGGCACCGGACAAGCCATACAACAAGCCAAAGGTGGAAACGTGGACGCCTTGCTCGTGCATTCGCCTTCCAACGAAACACAGTTCCTCAAAGGAGGAGACGGCGTGTGCAGAAAAATCATAGCTTACAACTTCTTCACGATAGCAGGGCCAGCCTCAGACCCTGCAGGAATCGCGAACGCGGAACCAACGGCAGCATTGAAAAAAATAGTTGACTACGGACGAAACCACACCGAAAGGAACAAGGCGCTCTGGGTCTCTAGAGGTGACGGTTCCGGAACTCACACAAAAGAAAAAACGTTGTGGGCAAAGGCAGGTGTCAACTATACACAGATCTCATCTGAATCGTGGTATGCAAGCTCAGGCTCAAGCATGACAGCAACACTGAACATGGCCAACGAGTTTCTAGCTTACACGCTTTCAGATATCGGCACTTACTTGAAGCTCTCGACGGATGGAACTATATCCTTGCAGGCGCTGATAATGGAACAAGAAAAACTACTCAATGTTTACAGCGTGATAGCAGTGAACCAAACGCAACATCCGAACGCAAACTTCACTGACGCAATAACCTTCGTGAAATACCTGATCTCTGACGAATGCCAACAACTGATAGACAACTATGGAAAAGACAAGTATCAACAGAGCCTCTTCCACAGTACCGTCCAACTACTGAAGCAGAACTCAACACTGCAGACAGCCCAGTGGATAGCGAACTACGCATTCATCAAAGACGGAAATGAAACGTATGAATGCCCACCACGGTACAGAGATGGCCACCCAGAACTCTACGACTAACGGAGTAAGGACACAATGGAGCTCCTGGACGGCCTGATAAAGGCCCTCCAACTCATTTTTTCAGGCAATCCCAAACTGATTGAGATGACGCTACGTTCACTTTTCGTCTCAGGCTCAGCCACGGTAATCGCCACGCTGTGGGGAATTCCCATCGCAATGGGCTTGGGACTCAGGAATTTCCACGGACGCACTCTAATGAAAACGATTTTCACCACGCTGATAGGCATGCCCACTGTGGCCCTAGGTTTTTTCCTGTTCCTGATTTTTTCAAGAGAAAACGGCCCGCTCGGTTTTCTCGGCTTGCTCTACACTCCAACGGCGATAATAATCGGCGAAGCCATACTTGTTACTCCCATAGTCGTGAGCCTTGCCACGACGGCGATAGAAGCTGTTGACCCGGAGATAATGAGTCTGGCAAGAACCTTGGGAGCTTCTGATGCTCAGGCTGCTTTCGCCGTCCTGAAGGAGGCTTCAAACGGGATTTTTCTTGCTGGAGTTGCGAGCTTCAATCGTGCAATCGGAGAGCTCGGTGTGGCAATGTTCGTGGGAGGATTCATAGCAGGATCTACAGAGCTTCTAACCACCGGGATCAAGGTGGAACTAGACAAAAACAACATAGACGTAGCCATCGGGCTAGCACTAATATTGCTGGCACTAGTTTTCGGAATAACTCTTGCTATAAACGTCATCCAAAGGAGAAGAAAATGAGTATCATCGCAGAGCTAAGAGAAGTCACAAAATCCTTCGCCGACCAAGAAGCTCTGAACAATGTCAACTTACAGGTTCGCGAAGGCGAGATACTTGGCTTGCTTGGACCAAACGGTTCAGGCAAAACAACGCTCTTGAAGATTCTTGCCTTCATTGAAAAGCCAACCAAGGGCGAGGTCAACTTCGGTGGAAGGCAGGTTAAGGACTCTAACGCTGGGCAGATGCGCATGGAAAGCACTTTGGTCTTCCAGAAGACTGTACTCTTCAGCACAACGGTTCACAATAATGTTGTCTACGGCCTGAAAATCAGAGGAAAGCCGAAAAAAGAGGTCGAAGAACTAGTGCGCAAAACGTTGAAGATGGTTCAGCTTGAAGGCTTCGAGAAGCGTCACGCTAAGCGCCTGTCGGGCGGAGAGCAGCAGAGAGTCGCGTTGGCAAGAGCCTTAGCCCTGAACACTAGGCTTCTCCTATTGGACGAACCAACCGCCAACCTCGACCCAAAAAACGTCTCGATCGTTGAAGAAGCAATAGCGGCGGCGAATCAGGAACTCAAGACTACGATAGTGATGGCCACGCACAACATGTTTCAAGCCAAGAAGCTGCCTCACCGAATAGCGCTGATGGAAAACGGAAAGATAGGTGAAATCGGAACGCCAACGGAGGTCCTCGGCAAGCTTTCGAAAACTCTGGCAAGCTTCGCTGCTGTAGACAACATTTTCACCGGAACCGCAAAAACCACGGAAGACGGCACGACGCACGTGGAAATTGGAAGCAGCGTGAAGTTGGAGATGACGGGTCAGTACAACGGCGATGTTTCAGTTTTCATCAGTCCGGAAGACATAATATTGTCCAAGAGCCGGTTTGCATCCAGTGCGAGGAACGCGTTCAAAGGTAAGATCATCGAAATCTCAGATTCGGGTTCGCTGGTGAGGCTCAGAGTTGACGTTGGCAAGCTTGTGACGGTGCAGATAACCAAGCGGTCCTTCACTGAGATGGAACTCGGCCTCAACGCTGAGGTATTCTTGGCGTTTAAGGCATCAAGCGTTCAGATAGTCTAGAACTTCTCACAGGCCTCTTGAATATTGGCCAAGAGCTCGGTTGCCTTGTCGCGTATCTTGTAGCGGATTGAA
>JBGOYR010000071.1:0-5763 GCA_041479765.1 Bathyarchaeia archaeon
GGTTGGAAACCTGCTTGCAGTTTAGCTACAATGACAAAGGACATGATCGAGAAACTGTCCAAGCGTCATGCTGAAGGCAAGCTCTAAGGACACTCGTTAATGTCTCATCAACGTAGGTATCCATCTACGAAAAAGCATCTCTTCACCGCACTAGTATTTTGAAAGCCTTGATTCTCAATCGCCGTCGTGATGATATGCTAGTCTCTGACAACGAAAAGTGAACTCTTCGGTATCTGCATTTCCCCTTGGAATTTTCGATGCCCTGTTAGAGCATTCGCCGTTTCTTCAGGCTTCAGCTATCCGTTGTGCGTCACTTGGCAAGAAACCGCGAAATCTGACATCTGCCAACTGCTTCACTTCCGAGCCTATGATCAGTGTTCAGAAGGCATAAAGACGAAAGGAAGTGGATAACCTTGTTTTTCTTTGCTTGACGGGAAAAGAGTTTAAAAGAAAGCGAGCAAGTCACTACGAAAAGAGAGGTATGAGCAAAATGCGTAACCCCACTGCATTTTTACGAGAAGAATATGAGGACTTGGTGAAGAATGCGTTTGACTGGAAAATACGAGTTCTGCAAGGTCCCAGCACACCATGGTGCAACGTTGATGGAAAAAAGGTCTTGATGTTCTGTTCCAACAACTACCTAGGTTTGAGTAATCATCCAAAACTGAAAGAGGCCGCGCTGAAAGCCGTTCAAAGCCACGGCGCAGGCTCAGGATCAGTGCGCCCGATCGCAGGAACCATGGACATCCACATCGAACTCGAAAAAAGACTGGCAAAGTTTAAAGACGCAGAAGCCTCACTAGTCTACCAAACAGGCTTCGCCGCTAACGCAGGGCTCATCCCGCAACTCGCAGGTAAAGGCGATCTCATAATAAGCGATGAACTCAATCACGGAAGCATAATCGACGGAGTCAGACTGGCACACGCAGACAGAACAGTGTACAAACATTCAGACATGCAGGACCTTGAGCGTGTCCTAGCAGAAACGGAGAAGCATGATCCATCTTACAGGCGGATTCTGATAATTACTGATGGTGTCTTTTCCATGGACGGTGACGTTGCCCCATTAGATGGGGTCGCTAAGCTGGGCGCTGAACACGGCGCAATGGTGTACGTGGACGATGCACATGGTGAAGGAGTGCTGGGTGAAGGCGGAAGAGGCATTGTTTCGCACTTTAAGCTTAGTCGAGATAAAGTTCACGTAGAAATGGGCACGTTCTCAAAAGCCTTCGGCGTCGTAGGCGGCCATGTTTCTGGCTCCAAAGACCTCTACAATTTTGCTTTCAACAAATCCCGGACTTGGCTTCTAAGCGGTTCGCATCCGCCAGCAGTTGCTGCGGCTTGCTTGGCTGCAGTTGATGTGTTAGAGAAGGAGCCTCAGCACGTCAAAACATTGTGGGAGAACACACACTACTTCAAGAAAGCCATGAAAGACCTAGACTTCAACATAGGCAACAGCACCACACCCATCACACCAGTCATAGTAGGCGAAAGTAGCGTAGCTAAGAAGCTGAGCACAAGACTCTACGAAGAAGGCCTATTCGCGTTGCCCATCGTGTTCCCCATGGTGGCACGAGACAAAGCCCGCATCCGAACCATCATGAACGCCGCGCTGAAAAGAGAAGACCTAGACTTCGCAATCAGCAAGTTCGAAAAAATCGGAAAAGGACTGCATATAATCTAAGTCCATCCTCTTTTCCTTTTGCGCTCTCGTTGACAAGTTGGAAACATTAAGCTCAGAATTGAGATTGGTCTAAAGGATGTAAGGTTTAAGATGGTCTTTTGGCTACCTTGTCAATTGCGTCGTAAACGCGTTCTTTGTTGCCCTGTGCTTGAGCCACTCCTTCTTTTAGCTTCTTGGCGTCCATGGGGCAGCTCTTGGCAACGTCTGAAACGAATTTTCTCAGTTCCTCTTCATTCAGGTGGCAGCTCAAAGTTAGCTCTTCAATGACTTGCTGCGAACTAGCTGAATCACCATAGCAGCTTTCACTCAACTCTTCCAAAGCCCACTCCAAAGCTTGCTGTCTTACGCTGCACTTGGCGCTTAATTCCTTCGCCCACTTTTTCGCTCCCGCCAAACAGACACAACCTTGCACTGAGCAAATATGGATTGCAGTCTTCATTATTTAAGTATTAGCCTCAACAACATTGCTCCTCTTGCTTCTCAGTTGCGCAGTTTCTCTAAGGCTTCGTCAACATCTTTCAGTCCAAGTTTTGCAAGAGTCTTTGATGTAGGTATGCCATTCTTGTCCCATCCGGCTGCCTTGTAATACCTTTTAACTTCTGCTTGAACCTTGGTTTTGTCAGTGGTTTGGCCTTTGTAGGGGCCAGAAGCCAAAGGCTCATAGAATCTTGGTGGGTTGTCATCGTCAGTCTTTGGATTCCACGTCAAGTCTGGGCCCCCCAGGAGTAACATGGCTCTCTGCAGTTGTAGCGTTTTGATTGCTCTCTTCTTGCACCATTCTTTGCGTGTAAGGGCTAGACCTGTGACCGCCCTGTAAAATTCGAATTTGAGGTCGCGGCGAATGCCGAAGCTGTTGAAGTTGCAGTAGACTCCTGAATCGTTGAATATCTCCATCAACTCGCTCCCACCGCTGTCAAGTGGCAAGTCAGTCGTTGAAGTGTGGTCGCCTCCCTGAACTGAACAAGCGTAGGCGATGATCGAAGGGTAGTCTTTTCCGCTGCGAATGCCGTGAGCGCCGATGCTTATGCCTTTGGATTGCACGACATACTTCAACACGTCAGTCTTCTTCAGTTCACTGATCTTCAACGCTGCACGATAGGTTCCCTCGGCCAAAATGCTCCCAATGCCTTCTCGGGAAGCAATCTTCCTAGCTAAAGCCCCAAAAGCCGCAACGTCACCCCACTTCAGCTCAATTCCATCCAAATCGTCCTTAGTCAGGATCCTTCTTTGGAAAAGCTCAGCAGCAAAACCCAGCACACTTCCTGTCTGTATGCCACACAAACCCAAATCGTCAATGACTGAGGCCAAGTACACATTTCCTTCAGGCGTAAAGACTCCAAGGTTCGGCCCGAGAAACGCTTGCAGTTCATAGTCCGGGTTGTCTGTTATTGCCCCCTTGAACGGGCCAGTCTTCACAACTGAAACCTTCAGGCAGTTGGTCGGGCATCCGAAGTCGCTCCAGCACTGTTTCACCCAGACTCTGGCCTCAAACTGATCAACACCGAAGCTTCTCTCGTCATGCCACTCGTCCTGCCAATTCCGAACAGGCTCAGAGCTCGTCTTAGCACCAACTTCATAGCCGCCAGCGCCAGTTCCCCATCGCCTCCACAATTCAGCCTCGTAAGCGTTATCACAAACTTCCTGAATCAACTTCTCAACTTTCTTCATGTTCGCAGCTTCAGGCAATGGACCCGTGCCCTTCACAGCAACAGCCTTCAACCTCTTAGAACCCATAACCGCACCATAACCACCATAGCCAGCAGCGTGCGCCCACTTCGCGCAAACTACCGCAGTTCTAACAATGTTCTCTCCTGCAGGGCCAATGTAAACCATTGCAGGTTCCTTCCACACGCCAAAAAGCGGATAACGTTTCTTCAGAAGCTCTCTGCACTCCCTAGTCAGCATAGTCATAGTCTGCTTTGCGTCTTTCCCCCATACATGTTTGGCGTCCTTGATTTCAACGTCAGAGTCCTTGATGAAGAGGTACACTGGTTTCTCAGACTTGCCCGTCACGATTATGCCATCATAACCTGCGCATCGCAGCTCAACTCCGAATTCTCCACCGACCGTTGAGCCGACCATTCCGTTGCTTTGTGGAGACTTGCCTGAAACGCAGATTCTGCCTCCTGGAAAATACCCAGTGAGCGGGCCAGTCAGGAACAATAGAACGTTTTCGGGGCCAAGCGGGTCCGCCTTTTCCCATCTGCTGCCCAATCTATCCCACAGAATCTTGGCTGCCAAGCCTCTGCCGCCAACATAATCCCTCAGAACATCATCGTCAAACTTTGCGTCTTTGATTCTGCCTGTTGAGAGATCGACTTCCAGAAACTTTCCAGCATAACCTTTGATCATACGAACTCCTCTCCTTTCTCACCGTAAAACTTGGTCGCCAAATCCCTCGTTATCTGTTCCGGCTTTCGCGCATAAAGCTTGTAGGCACGATCACGTCTTCTGACTTTCTTCAGCACGTTCCATTCGCCTTCCCGACACACTCTGACGCATTGCGGATCACCGTTGCACAAGTCGCAGATTACGATGCGTTTCTCCTTGGGGTGCATATGCGGGATTCCGCCGGGACAAGCCATGATGCATTTGGCACAGGCTGTGCATTTCTCTGCATTCACCAGAACAGCACCTGTCTCCTCGCTCACTGAAAGCGCATTGAATGGACAGGCCTTGACGCACGGGTAATCCTCGCATTGAGTGCAGAGATGCGGAAACTCCAAGCCTGGAACTAGCATGAAGACTCTGACCATCGAGGCTTCTGGCCATATGCGTTTTTCATGGAAGAGTGAACAAGCGATTTCGCACTTGCGGCACCCGCTGCATCTTGAAAGGTCTCTGGCGATCCAAATTGGTTCCTTCTTTTTTTTCGCCAATCTCGAAGCCCTCAAAACCCTGCAGAATTTGTTCTTATTAGACGGTTCGATTTAAACATAATGTTGTAACATGGTAACCTCTTTAAGCGCAGTTCTGGAAACTAGTGAGGCGGAGAAGCTTTCACAATTGCAGTTTCAAGACCTTGTCACTTGGATGCTGAACCTTTCAACGCAATACGGCTACTTCGGCATCTTCCTCATCAGCCTCATCGGCGCCATGTCAATCTTTTTCCCAATCCCCTATACTGTCGTCATTTTTACTCTGGGAGGCGCTTCATCACTAGACCCTATACTGATCGCGCTGGTCGCAGGCTTTGGCTCAGCCATCGGAGAGTTCTCAGGCTACTTGCTCGGTCTAGGAGGGCGAAAGGCAATAGGCGAAAAATACAAGAGGAAAATGGACATCCTCGTCAAAGTCTTCAACAAGTACGGGTCTATTGTCATTTTCGTTTTTGCGCTAACACCTTTGCCTGACGATCTCATATTCATTCCCTTAGGCGTCATGCGTTACAGTCTTCTCAGAGCCTTTATCCCTGCGCTGATTGGAAAGATAGCCATGAATCTCATCGTGGTGTATAGTGGACGCCTATCAATCGGGCTAATCCGAAGCATCTTCGGTGTGGACAGCGACTGGGTGTCTGCCGTCATCGGCATGGTTCTGGCACTAGTCTTGCTAGGCGTCGTGTTGGTTATCATGTTTAAGGTTGATTGGGAGAGCCGACTTGAAAAGTACATGGCAGAGAAGGAAGCAAACGAAGAAAAAGCTCAACAGGGTGAGAAAACCCAAGATCATTTCCGTATCGGCAAGAATTCCGGGCAGTAGCGATGAAGAAACTGGCAGTTGCTAGATCGCGGAAAGAGTTAAGTGAGTATGTAGAGACAGCACGTTGTAGGGATGGTTTAAGAGAGCTTGCGGGTGATTGCTGATCTTCACATTCACAGCCGCTACAGTCGAGCGACTAGCGAAAGAATGTGCCCTGAGGAGATTGCACGTTTCGCAAAAATCAAAGGCTTGAACCTTGTTGGCACGGGAGACTTCACCCATCCCAAATGGCTCAAGGAACTTCAAGAAACCCTGAAACTGGAATCCGGCACTTCATTGTACAAGCTCACGGAAAACAAGAACGCATCTGTAAGCTTCATGATAACAACCGAAGTCTGCACAATCTTTCAATCACAGAACGAGTTCAAAAAAGTCCA
>JBGOYR010000072.1:0-5742 GCA_041479765.1 Bathyarchaeia archaeon
CTGTCTCGCATCTCTTTGATGATTGCTGTCGGGGATAGAGAAAATGGATTGGGATCTGCCTGTCTTTCAAATGTGGCAAATGATATATTCCAGGATATTGAGCTTATGAGAAAAGGATCGGAAAGAAAATTGAAAGGCAAAATGTTGAAGCTGATTTCTGAGCTGATCAAGAATAGCAGGAGAAGCGATAGAGAAATCGCAAAGGCAATAGGTGTTTCTCAACCCACGGTCTCCAGATTGATCAAGAAGCTGGAAAAGGAGAGACTGCTTGATTACACCTCGACTCCAGACCTGAGAAAACTGGGTTTTGAGATTCTAGCATTCACTTTTGGCAATTGGAATCGTGAAAGATTCCCTGATACAAGAGTAGATGAGATGAGGGATTTCATTTCAAGGCATCCAAACATAATATTCGTCTCAACTGGAACGGGTTTAGGATGGGACAGAGTGGGCATATCGGTTCACAAAGACTACAGTGACTACGAAAAGCTCATACAGGATTTCAAATCAGACTGGGGAGAATACTTTGAATCGTTAAACACATTTATTGTAAGCCTCAAAGCTGACAACATTCTAAGGAACCTTTCATTCAGATCTTTGGTAGACACGCTCAAGGAAGAATGAAGTCAGAATACTCGTTCTGGCTGTCTAAGTGCTTCTAATATTCTGTCTCTCACTCCTTAGATGAGAGGCTCACCCCAGTCTTCAGCTTCGGCAAGATGAAAAGAAAAAAAGATGTGGGATTTGGTGTTTTGTTGTTTTTAGATTTTTCTTTTGCTGAGGACTGATCTGAAGGATTTTCCGCAGCATTCAAACAGCCCGATCGTAAGCTCCATTCTCTTGCCGCTCTTGTCCTTCCTGCCAGCCATCTTCCAAGTCTTCTTAGGAGTGCTAACTTCTTTCTTACACTTAGGACACTTAGCCATATAATTCCCTTGCTGAAAGAATACATATGGATGAGGTTAAAACGTTTTCCATACTCAAAGACAAGAGAACGCCTCGAGCTGACAGCCGCGAGGAAGACTTTCGCAGGTTCGACCATTCGGGAACAATTATAAATCCGTCACGTCATATAAAGCGGAACAAAACTACAACTAGCAGACTCAATCATGTGTTGGAGGAGCAGTCAAGGTGAAAGAATGAAGAGGATTCTGGTTACTGGCGCTGGAGGACCTGCAGGCATCAACTTCATCACGTCACTTCGCATAGCGCCTGAAAAAATGTTCTTGGTCGGAACCGAAGCCAACAAGTACTTTATCCACCTAGCCACAACAGACAGAAAACACGTCGTGCCCAGAGCGACAGAACCAAACTACATTGACACGCTGAACGAGATAATACGAAAAGAAAAAATCGAGTTCTTCCACGCCCAGCCAGACACTGAGGTAGAAATCATTTCGGAAAACCGAGAAAAACTGAAAGCCAATGTTTTCCTTCCCTCGAAAAAAGCCGTGCGCGCATGCCAAGACAAGCTGGAAGCCGCTAAACAGTGGAAGAAAAATGATGTGCCAGTCGCCAGATTCATGGAACTGCGCAAAGATTCAGATGTTGACAAGGCACTGGAGGAATTCGGCAGCCCAATCTGGATTCGAGCCACGCATGGCGCAGGTGGGGTAGGAAGCACACCAGCCGGCAACAGAGAGACCGCCACTTCATGGATCAACTACTGGAAGGCACGTAACGTGGCTTGGAAATTCATAGCCCAAGAACACCTGGCCGGCAGGAACATGGCCTTCCACAGTGTTTGGAAAGACGGCGAACTCGTGACTTCCATGGCAAGGGAACGTCTTGAATACATTTACCCGCATCTCGCGCCTTCAGGCATCACAGGCACGCCAGCAGTTCAGAGAACAGTGCACGATGAAAAGATAAACAAGATCGGAACCAAGGCCGTCCTATCAATAGACCCGAAATTCAACGGAATCGCCTGCGTAGACCTCAAAGAAGACGGCGAAGGCTTGCCCTGCGTCACTGAAATCAACGCTGGGAGAATGTTCACAACATCGTTCTTCTTCTCTTTCGCAAGCAAGACTCTGCGCAAGGACTATTCTGCAAACATCCCGTACCTGTACGTGAAACTTGCATACGACGAAAGACTCCCGAAGATTCCGCACTACAACGTTCTGCCAAAAGACATCTACTGGATCAGACACATCGACGCCCCAGCAAAACTAGTCAGAAATGGCAAGGTCATCGGAGAAATGTATCGTTGATCGACGCCGTAATCTTCGACCTAGACGGCACACTAATAGATCTGCCAATCGACTACTCAAAACTCTTCGAGGAATTCAGCAAAATCATGAAAACCCCAATCGCACACCCGATAACACGGGCAATTTCGAAACTAGACAACCACGTCAAGGGAGAGGTTTTCAAAGTGTGGGATAAGGCAGAACTCGCCGTGCTGAAAAACATAACTCCCAGAACAGAAGGTGTGACTCTTTACAAGCAATTCTCGCCAAAACCCAAAGCTCTTGTTACCATGCAAGGAAAAGCATTCGTGCGGAACGTTCTTGAACCTTTGGATTTGCGTTTCGATTTCATCTTCACACGAGAAAACAGCCTCGACAGAGTCAAGCAGCTCAAGCTAGCAGCCCAGAAACTCCATGTGCAATTCCAGAATGTGCTGTTCGTCGGAAACACCGAAGATGATAAGCTTGCAGCCGAGAAAGTCGGTTGCCAATACCGAGGTGTCAAATCATGAGAATCTGGTATGACGCACTCACGGGCAAACAGGTAAGATACGGAGCTGCCATTGCGGAAGGACTTCGATGTCGAGGGCATGAAGTCGTTCTAACTACCCGGAAGCACCCCGACACTTTGCCGCTAGCCGAATCCTTAAACGAGAAGTTCATCGCCGCCGGTCGATACAACCCTAAGTCATTATTGACAAGAGTACAGGAGGGTGCACGCCGTCAGCTATTCTTCTGCAAACTTTTCAAAAACAAAACTCCGGACACGGCAGTTTCACATGGCTCAGTGGACCTTTGCAGAGTCTCCTTCGGTCTCGGCAAACCGGTAATCACGACGGTTGACACCCCATATGCGGAAGCAGTTCACCGACTTACGCTTCCGCTCACGCGGTTCATTGTTGCCTCAAAATCAATACCAAAATGGACCCTGCAGCCCTACAACACGAAGGCGGAAATAATAGGTTTTGACGGCGTCGACGAAGTCGCGTGGATCAAAAACTTCAAACCCAGAACGAAGTATGATTTCGGAAAACCGCTAATCGTAGTCAGGCAACTTGAAGAGAAAGCTGTGTACACTAAAGACAAGTGGGATTCGTTTGCCTTGGCGAGACGGTTGGCGCGTCTAGGAAAAGTGGTGTTCCTTTCAAGATATGCTCGCAAGGGCGCAAAAGGTTTGATCGTTCCCAAAGGATTCGTTGACTCCGTCAGCTTGGTCGCACAGGCAGACCTTTTCGTCGGCGTGGGAGGAACCATCACTAGAGAGGCAGCACTACAAGGAACTCCAGCGATCGTAGTCAAGATGTTTGAGGATCAGTACGTAAATGACTTGCTGATAAAGAAAGGCTTTCCAATTTTCAAAACAAACCTCTCAGACACAGTGAAATTGGCAAAGAAGCTTCTTGGCAAGAAACATGACGTGAAACACTTGCTCGCTGAACTCGAAAACCCCGTTGAAACCATCACCAACATCGTTGGAAGAATAGGCAAATCCTAACATCTGTTCTTTCCTTCCGTTGCATGTGTGTAGATTTATATGCGACTTTGATCACTTTTGATGTTTCCGGTGAATGAGTTGCCGAAAGAAACTGTCTTAATTGTGGGACTAGGCGAAGTTGGCCACGCTCTTTTGGACTTACTCAAAGAAAGCGGAAAATTCGACGTGTATGGCATTGACGTTGACAGGGAAAAAACGCAGAAGATAGGAGGCAAAACCGAAATGCCCAAGAGCATTGACGTGATGCACATCTGCTACCCATGCAAGGACCAAGAAACCTTCGTGAAAACAACTATAGCCTACGCAAAGAGACTGAAGCCGAAACTCACAATAATAGACAGCACAGTTTCCCCAGGAACAACCCAAAAAATCTTCGAACACACGAAGTCGCCCATAGTCAATTCTCCGATTCGCGGAATGCACAAAAGCCTCGAAACCATGAAGAAAGACCTGTGCTTTTGGACCAAGTACGTAGGCGGAACGACAAAGGAGTCGTCTGATGCCGCTCGGAGGCATTTTGAGAAGCTTGGGTTGAAAGTTAAGGTGCTGAAGGGATCAGCTGAAACAGAATTGGCGAAGCTGTTTGAGACCATTTACAGGGCATGGATGGTTGCCAGCTATCAGGAATGGCACCGCATTTCAAGGCATTTCGGAGCCGATTTTGACGAAGTTCTGGACATGATCGAAGACATTCACCGCATAGACCTGAACAAACCTCTGCACTACCCAGACGTGATAGGCGGACACTGCTTGATTCAGAACACAGAGCTATTGTTAAAGAGCTATGACTCCAAGTTTCTACGACTGATTCTCGAATCTAATGAGAAACGGAAAGAAGAAACCAAAAATCCAACTATCAAGAAAGAAGTCGAGAAGATCAGGAAAAGAACAGAAGCCTTGCAGAAGGAAATTGCTGGAAAAAGACGCTAACTCTCCTCGGTTAGCTCAACGCGATTTTCTTCGTACCACTCAATCGTCTTCTTGAGGCCTCTTTTGAAATCGGTTTTCGCCTCAAACCCGAATTCCTTCTTCGCTCTGCTCGTGTCCAAGCATCTGCGTGGTTGGCCATCCGGCTTTGACGTGTCCCACACTATCTTCCCTTCATAACCAGTCAAGTCAGCTATTAATTCGACAAGTTCGCGTATCGTGATCTCCTTGCCTGCGCCGATGTTCACAGGTTCTGCTTTGTCGTATTTCTCGGCTGCAAGGATAATGGCTTCGGCAGCATCTTCAACGTACAGAAACTCTCTTGAAGCTTTCCCGGTTCCCCAGACTACAACCTTGTCTTGGTTGTCATACGTTGCTTCCACGAATTTCCTTATTAGCGCAGGTATCACATGAGAATCTTCCAAGCTGAAATGGTCTCTTGGACCATACAGGTTAACCATAAGAAGATGAACCGAGTTGAAACCATACTGCTGTCTGTACGCCTGAGACTGCACCAGCATCATCTTCTTGGCTAAGCCATAAGAAGCGTTTGTCTCCTCCGGATAACCGTCCCACAAGTCCTCCTCTTTGAAAGGAACTGCAGCATACTTAGGATAAGAACACACGGTACCTATGCCGACGAATTTTTCAACGGCTTCCTGTCGCGAAGCTTCCATTAGTTGACTATTCATCACAATGTTGTCATAGAAAAGAAGACCAGGATACTTCCTGTTGTACCCTATCCCTCCTCCTCGACCAGCCACATGTAAGACGACATCGATATTTCTAACTGCTTTGACACAATTCTCCCAGATTCTCAGATCAGCTCCCGCGCTTCTTGGAATCGTGATATTCTGTTGGCGAACTCTTCTTTCTCCAATCAAGCGATCTACAACAAAAGAACCAAGAAAACCCGCGCCTCCAGTCACTAAGACCTTCTTGTCATCCCAAAACCCCATCAAGAACCTCCCCAAACGCCTTAACTACATAGTCAAGATCTTCATGTGTCAAATACTGATGACAGCCAATATAGAAGCCGTTCAAACCCACGGACTCCGCAATAGGCAACGTTCCCTCATACTCGTTCTTCAGGTAACTGTATGCAGGCTGTTGCGTAGGTATGCAGCC
>JBGOYR010000073.1:0-5738 GCA_041479765.1 Bathyarchaeia archaeon
ACCTAGGCAGCATCCTTTGGAAGCAGCTGGGTTAGTGTTTGTTGCAGGTTTGGCGGCAGCAGATGTTTTGCATGATGTGTATGGTTTAGTAGTTGAAACCAAATGGCCTAATGATGTTTTGGCGAGCGGGCGGAAGCTTTGCGGAATACTTTGCGAGATGAGCACAACTGGGGAAAAAGTCGGTTTTGCAGTAATCGGTATAGGTGTTAACGTGAATTTTGAGGTGAAAGAAGTCTTCCCCAAATCACTAGCTTCGACTGCGACTTCAGTGAAAGATGAACTTGGTCGGGCAATCCGTTTGGAAGAGTTGCTCAGAGCGTTGCTTGAAAGGCTGGAAAGTGTTTACGACCTATTGAGTGAACGTGGCCTTCCTGCGGTGATTGAGAAATGGAAGAAATATGCCAGTTTCCTGGGCCAGAAGATTGAGGTTACAAGTGTAAATGAGAAATCTCGCGGTCTGGCGCTTGATGTTGACGGTGATGGAGCATTGCTTCTTAAGCTCGATGATGGAACTGTCAAGCGAGTCCATGTCGGAGATGTTTCTCTGCGCAGAGAATGACGCTCTCACAGGTTTCTTTTTTTCTAAGCATTCTTGAGTTCTGCTAATAGACCTCGTTCAGGTTTGAGCGAAAGCTATAAAGGATGAGAGTTCAGATTGAAAAGGAGACAATTGGAGATGAAAATAGTGAAGAAAAGAAATGTGCTTTTGATTCTAGGTCTTCTGACGATCACGATTGAGCTTTTTGGCTTAGCGATCATTCCGTCCTTTTCAGCCCCCCCTGCTTACGTGTTATCTGATGCTTATGTCTCTGCTGACCAGATAGACGGTTCGGGATATGGATTTGACTTCACGAATAGCACTGGACAATACTTTGTCGACGAAGGCATCAGAGCGGGCAACTATTCAGTTCAGTTCTCGGCGGATGGTTACCTTCGCAAGAGAATAAACACGACCATCGCATCGACAAACGAGACACAGACAATAGACATTGTACTCGACAGATCCGCTCTAATATGGGGCAAGGTGAAAGGCTTTGACGGTAGACCAGTGATTGGCGTTGCAGTAAGTCTGTACGAGAACGGGTCCGGGTCATATGTGGACAATGCGATGACTGACTCTGAAGGCATGTACTATTTTGCCACTGAAATCGACACAGGAACGTACTACATGAAAGTGCAGGAGTTCACATTCCCATATCCGGGATACCCACATCTCTATGTACCACTCCTCGAAAACGGGTACGTTAGCGGCAAAATCTCAGAAGTTGTTTCGGTGACGGCAGGCTCGACGGCAATGGTGCCAGACGTTGTTCTCGACGAATCTGGTGCGATAACTGGAACAGTCACAGACGACCATGGCAATCCTATGGCTTATGCTTCCGTGACAGCACTCAACCTTGACACTTTCGATTATATGATGGTTGCGGCTGACGCCAACGGTGTCTACCGAATGGCTTATGATATTTCCAGCGGAACTTACTCGGTTGAACCAAGTGTTTTTCGCTATCTGGCTGACTCCGTTGATGTGGCTACGGTTCAAGGAACAACGGTGGTTCAGAATTTCACAATGGTCAAGTCGGCAACTGTCCGCGGAAGTGTCTTGAGAAAAAGCGATAGCAGACCGATTCCGGGCAGCACGATCAGCTTGATGAGCGACCCTTACAAGTACTATGGAGGAGCAACGACTTATGCTAACGGTACTTATGAAGCCAACTACGGTCTTGGCGCCGCCGACTACACGGCGATGGTCTATCTGGGCACTGAAATGATGAACATGACCATGATCACTCTGGCTGCGGGAGAGAATCTGACTCTCGACTTTTGGATAGACGCCTACTTCATCAGCGGCACAGTCTACAACTCTACCCTTGGTGGGCCGACGGTCCGCTATCCCAATGTATACCTGTCTTTTGGAGACTACTTCGGTCCGCCTGGAGGCAGTGCAAGTGGTAGCAAGAACGGAACCTATGAGATGGTCGTTCCTGTTCGAGAAGGAACTGGTGGACTGGATTATGAAGGCACTTTCACCGTGAGCGCTTCGGGATTCAACACTACGGAAGCAAACTCTACTGTAACGATCGGCAACGACATAGTCGACATGGACTTCGTCTTGTTCCCTGAACCGGCTGAACCGCCACCGCCGCCTTCTGCAACAATCATGGGTATGGTTCATGGTGGCGCTGGTCCTTCTTTGCCCTTCAGCCACCAAATCTGGGAGATTACGTCAGGAAACTACACGTTCACAGTAGGCTTCAACACTTCAAGCAGCATAAGCTACGTTTATAGCAGCGTCACAAGCGGAACGGTAAGCCTCTACCTGTGGGGTCCAGAAGGAACCACTGGGCAGCTGACAGCGTGGATACCGAAGGACCTCTTTCCAGGACCAACGTTCACAGTAAGCTCATATCCAGGACCCAACCCGACGCCCACATTGACGAGCAACACAACACATTGGATCGTTGCCATTGACTATAGCCACAGCTCACGATCAATAACCTTCCAAAGCGAAAACGCCATACCAGAATACTCGGGACCAATGATCCTGATCGCAACTTTTGCATCTGCAACCGCCGTCGTCCTCCTAGAAAGAAAGCGAAGAATGCGAGTATTGAGCCAATAAATCTTTTCTCATTTTTTTCTTTTTTGAAAGCAGTTAGGCAAACCTCAGGCTGAAGTCACTATCGGTTTTTTATGCAGATTACCCTTAAGTAGGCAATGGTTCCGATGCAGTGTTATGAAAAGGAATGGACTGTTAGCGGTTGCCATCCTAGCAGTATTCGTTGTTTTGATAGCTTCTACGATTTACTATTTCATGCATCCAGAGGAAAGCACGAAGCCTTTTTGGCTGATGCCAAGTACCTACGTGACCTATGTTCAAGCTTTCACGTGGAACGAACATAGGGAAACGCAGTTCATGACTTGGGAACTGACCGGCGTGAACGGCGACTATGCTGATCTGCACTTGCTGTCACACGGAGTCAGCGTGTCTGGCGGAAACGTTACCGTGGTGCCTGGCGAAGCAGAGTGGAGAATAGACATAGTAACGCGCGAAATAGTTAATTCCTCAGACGCAAATTATGTTGGCAAGAAATGTCCATTCTGGATACAGACAGATGTGAAGGTTGGCTCCCTCGTGGAAACTTTTTACGGCGTGACAACAATCAGCAGAAGCGAGAGAGTTGAAGTTCTTGGAGAGCAAAGAGACTGCTGGATTCTGGAATACAATTGGCCAACATCGAGCATGAAGCGTTGGTATGACAAATCATCTGGAATATGCATCAAAATCCAAGTAATAATGCATCAACAGGATCTTACAATAGTGACCACCGAAACAGCGGCACTCACCAATATTGGTTTTTAGAACCAAAGATCCGGAGCGCCGAGCCTCAGAGCAACGGCCCACATGTTTGTTATAATACACGCCTGGACCTGCCATTCACGTCATATCCGTGACACAAAACAACAACCGTTTATTCCACACGCTTCCGCATGCTCTAAATACCGAAATAGCAGATTATGTCCACAAAACGAGGAATCCGAATTGACTTCAACGAAGGAGCCTACAA
Source organism: Bathyarchaeia archaeon (assembly GCA_041479765.1). Classification (GTDB taxonomy): domain Archaea; phylum Thermoproteota; class Bathyarchaeia; order Bathyarchaeales; family Bathycorpusculaceae; genus DATKKK01. Next base: position 3,567 of record JBGOYR010000073.1, read on the forward strand.
TCGACGAGAAAATCAAGCGCCTAGAAGAGATGGCTAACCGAGCCAAGCTTGGGGGCGGACAGAAACGCATAGAAGAACAACATGCTAAGAGCAAGCTGACCGCTCGCGAGCGTATCGACCTTCTGCTCGATCAAGGCAGCTTCAACGAACTCGACCAGCTCGTCGTTCACCAATGCACCGAGTTCGGCATAGGCGACAAGAAGATCCCGGGCGATGGCGTTGTTACAGGATATGGAACGATAGATGGAAGGCTTGTCTACGTCTTCTCCCAAGACTTCACGGTTTTTGGCGGTTCGCTTGGCGAGATGTTTGCCAAGAAGGTCTGCAAGCTTATGGATTTGGCTTTGAAGACCGGTGCGCCGGTTATTGGCTTGAACGACAGCGGTGGTGCGCGTATCCAAGAAGGCGTTGCCAGTCTTGCTGGCTACGGCGACATCTTCTTCCGAAACGTCATAAGCTCAGGTGTCGTCCCCCAGATAAGCGCGATCATGGGTCCTTGTGCCGGTGGAGCTGTCTACTCTCCAGCTTTGACTGATTTCATCATAATGGTTGACAAGACGAGCCACATGTTCATCACGGGTCCGGACGTAGTCAAAGCCGCTCTTGGACAGGAGGTAACCTTTGAAGAGCTTGGAGGAGCAATGGTTCACTCCCAAACAAGCGGCGTAGCCCACTTCATAGCCAAAGACGAGCAGCATGGCATCGAGATGATCAAGAAACTGCTGAGCTACCTGCCCTCCAATTACCTAGAAGACCCGCCAGTAGTCGAGCCAACAGATGACCCGAACCGCACCGACGATGGTTTAGCCAGAGTCTTGCCGGACGATCCGGACAAGCCGTATGATGTTAAGGAAGTCATTGCTCGTGTGGTTGACAGTGGTGACTTCTTGGAGGTTCAGCCGCTGTGGGCGCAGAACATTGTTGTCGGCTTTGCACGGTTGAACGGCAAGGTCGTGGGCATTGTTGCCAATCAACCAGCCAATTATGCTGGAGCATTGGACATTAGTAGCAGTATGAAGGCGGGCAGGTTCATCCGTTTCTGCGACTGTTTCAACATCCCGATAATCACCTTCGTAGACGTTCCGGGTTTCTTGCCGGGCATGGAGCAGGAACACGGTGGCATAATCAAACACGGTTCAAAACTGCTATACGCCTATTGCGAGGCAACCGTCCCCAAGATCACGGTTATCCTCAGAAAAGATTATGGCGGTGCCTATGACGTTATGGGTTCCAAGCATTCAGGCGCGGACATCAACTACGCCTGGCCAACGGCTGAAATCGCTGTCATGGGACCACACGGAGCAATAAACATCATATTCCGCAAAGAAATCGCTGAAGCCAAAGACCAAAAACAGAAGCACGCCGAACTGGTGTCGGAATACCGCCAGAAATTCGCAAACCCCTACATAGCCGCACAGAAGGGCTACATAGACGAAGTCATAGACCCAGCCCAAACAAGACCCAAACTCATCAGCGCCTTGGAAAGCCTAGCCACAAAACGTGAACCACGCCCAACCAGAAGACATGGAAACGTGCCACTGTAGGCCTATAGATGAATGGCGAATTCGCATTCTTCAGCTCCTGATACAGCTGATTGTATGATTTCAACTTCCACAGGTTTTTCCAGAACGCTTTCCCAGAGTTTCTTTACGAATCCTTTCGAACAGTTGCAGTAGGTGATCGAGATTGTTTCATCTACTGGCAAGCCTCTTAGCAGGCCGCAGTAGCATCTCAAAAATTTGGCGAAAGTCTTCGGCGTGTAATACTGGTACAGTGTGTTTCCTTCTCTGACGAGCCTCGTTCCACGCATGGGCTTCTGTACTTCAGCCTCAAGAAACTCGTTGATGCTCTTGCACTTCTTGCTTCTTGCCTTGGCTTGTTCGATGACCCTTTTGTTCACTTCTGCGCAATTGTAGCCGCAGTTCATCATTATCTGAACTCTCGTATCCTCGTCAAGAAGCGCATCCATTCTTTCCATAGCACCTTTGACTAATTCAGCAATCTCTGTCTTGCCAGTCTTTCCAGTTATCCGTTCACTGCCCTCCATAACCTTTTTCGCTACTGCTTCACCGGCAAACTGCTCAACGCATTCTCCAATCGCCTTTATCATACCTTGTTCTCGACCTATACTCAAGCCCCAGTTCACGAAAGCAAGCATACGTCTTATAAGAG
>JBGOYR010000074.1:0-5606 GCA_041479765.1 Bathyarchaeia archaeon
AAGCTTGTTGTGGGGGACCGTTGCGCGGTATTAATGATGAGGTTGCTTTGAGTGTTGCTAAACAGAAACTAGATTCCATGAAGGCCGCAGGCGTTGATGGAATAGTCACTGTTTGTCCGTTCTGTTATCTTGAAATGGATATGGGTCAAATAGAGATCAAGAGGCATTCGCACCAAGAGTATGATCTGCCTGTGGTGAGTTTTGCGGAATTGCTCCGGCTGGCAATGGGCATGAAGCTTGAAGATTGGGAAGTGAAAGCCCATCGAATTCCGATAACAAAAATCTTGGATTCGGCGGAGGAGAAATGAAATGCAAAAAGCAGTCATGGTTATCGGCGGTGGTGTAGCTGGGATACAGTCGTCATTGGACTTGGCAAACAGGGGCTTCAAGGTCTACCTTGTGGAAAGAAACCCCAGCATTGGCGGAAGAATGGCGCAGTTGGACAAGACGTTTCCGACGATGGACTGTTCGATGTGCATTCTGGCGCCGAAAATGATCGAGTGCGCCCATCATCCGAATGTCACTTTGTTAACATATTCGGAAGTAAAGAGTCTGCAAGGTTCAGTTGGTAATTTCAAGGTTAAGGTTCTTAGAAAACCAAGATACGTTGATGAAAGAAAATGCACCGGGTGCGGAACTTGCTCAGAAAACTGCCCCCAAGAAGCACCAAACGAGTTTGACGAAAACATCGGGATCAGAAAAGCTATCTATATGCCTTTCCAGCAGGCTGTGCCTAGAGTGGCGTTGATAGACAAGGAAACCTGTGTTGAGTGCGGGCTTTGCGAGAAAGTCTGTCCGGCTGGAGCCGTGAACAGAGAGCAACAGCCTGAAGAAACCGAGCTTGACGTGGGTGCGATAGTTGTCGCTACAGGTTTCGACATGTTTGATGCCTCAGTGATTGCGCATTTTGGATATGGTCGCTTCAAGAATGTGATAACAGGGATGGAATTGGAACGTTTGCTTTGCGCTTCCGGTCCGACTGGTGGACACTTGATAAGACCTTCGGATGGAAAGATTCCCCGAAGCATCGCCTTCATACAATGCGTAGGTTCACGCGACAGAAGAGGGTGGATTGCTCATTCTTACTGTTCTAGTATTTGTTGCAAGTATGCGGTTAAGGATGCGGTTCTGATAAAAGAGCATGAACCGAACTCGCTTGTAACCATTTTCTACATTGACATGCGGGCTTTCGGTAAAGGGTTCCAAGAGTTCGTGAACAGGGCAAAATCCGAGTTCGGCATAGAGTTCATTCGAAGTAACCCTGGAGAATTCTCAGAAGATCAGACCACATCCAGCTTGGCGATCTCGTTCGAAGATCCAATAACCAGAACAGTTCAGAACATGCCTTTCGACATGATTGTGTTATCCTCAGCATTGACTCCAAGCAAAGGCATACAGGAATTGGCGAAGACCTTAGGTATCGAGTTGGACAATTACGGATTTCTCAAACCAGTGGATGCCGTAAGGAAACCTCTTGATACCACAGTTCCCGGAATTTTCGCCTGCGGATATTGTCTGGGTCCGAAGACGGGTGACATTCCGGATTCGATAACTCAAGGAAGTGCGACGGCTGGGCGTGTGGCCCAAGTCCTAGCAAAAGCGGAGGCGCCATAGATGAAGGAAGAACCACGTGTAGGCGTCTTCATCTGCAGTTGCGGAGTAAACATTGGAGGCGTAGTCAATGTGCCAAAAGTGGCGGAATACGCGAAGACGCTTCCGCACGTGATCCATACTGAGCACAACCTCTACACATGCTCAGAAGCAGGGTTAGAAGCTATAAAGGCGGCAATAAGAGAGCACAACATAAACCGCGTGGTAGTGGCTTCATGCACCCCACGAACACACGAACCCCTATTCAGAGCGGCCTGTAAGGAAGCGGGTTTGAATCCGTACTTGTTTGAAATGGCAAACATACGCGAACATGTGAGTTGGGTTCATCCTCATGAGCTTGAAAAAGCGACGCAGAAGGCCAAGGACATCGTTAGAATGGCCGTGGCGAAGGCTATGCTGCTTGAACCGCAAACAGAACCGGAAGTTAAGGTCAAGGGCGCTTCGCTTGTTGTCGGGTCAGGTATGGCTGGAATGACGGCGGCACTTTCTATGGCAAATCAGGGTTTCAAGGTGTATTTGATCGAAAAAGAGAAAGAAGCCGGCGGAATAACTAGCAAACTCTACAAGTTGTATCCGACCTTGGCAGAGGCTCCAGAGGTCGTGAATCCACTCGTAGAGGGCGTGAAATCCCACAGGAACATCGAGTTCATGACTTCAACGACACTGAAAGACGTTTCAGGGTATGTTGGTAACTTCAATGCCGTCTTGGCTGGCCCACAGGGCGACAAAGCTGTGAGTGTCGGCACGATAGTGGTTGCTTCCGGTTCCTCAAACTACACGCCACCTGGCGGAGTCTACGAGTATGGTGTTAATGAACATGTGATAACGCAGAGAGAATTGGATGAGAAGCTGAAAAAAGGCGAAATCGGACAACCTGAAAGAGTTGTGATGATACAGTGCGTGGGCGCGAGGAAAGGTGAAATCAGACCCTCTGAACTTGAAGCCTTTCCGAAATCAGATACTGCCGAGCTTCTAAGAAAAATCCTCAAAGCACGCAAGGATGAAGGATGGCCTTACTGTTCGAGGATTTGTTGCATGAATGCCATAAAGAACGCTATTCTCGTGAAGGAAGCATCTCCGAAAACGGATGTTGTGATACTCTTCGGTGACTTGCGCGTCTACAAGGAGTACGAGGACTTCTACAGAAAGGCGAGAGATCTTGAAGTGAGGTTCATAAGACACATCGAGGAAGCCCGGCCGGAAATCACGCAAACGCTAGACGGAAAGCTTCAGGTGATGGCTTACGATGCCTTGTCCGGACTGGAAGTTAGATTTCCCGCCGACTGGGTCGCGCTTTCGACTCCGCTGATTCCGAACAAGGATGAAATAATACTTGCCAGAATGCTGAAAATACCGATAGGAACTGACGGGTTTGTGATGGAGGCGCATCTAAAGCTCAGACCAGTGGATACAAACGTTGACGGTGTCTTCATCGCGGGAACGGTTTCAGGGCCAAAGGATGTTTCCGAAAGCATAATTTCAGGCGAGGCAGCAGCAGCAAGAGCATCTATACTCATGGGCAATGGAAAAGTCAGTTCGGAAGCCATAACGGCTGTCGTCGATGAGGAAGCATGTATAGGGTGTGGATTGTGCGAGGAAATCTGTCCTTACGGAGCGCCAAGAATTGAAGATGGAAAATCAATGATTCGTGAGGTGCTGTGCAGAGGTTGTGGTTCATGCGCTGCAGAATGCCCGAAACGGGCAATAACTATGCGGCATTACGGGGACCATCAGGTTTTGGCGCAGGTGAAGGCGCTTTTGACTCCTGAAAGCGTGAAGGAGGTTGTGGCTTAAATGACCAAGGATGTTTTTGAAGAAGAGAAGGCTGAGGAAGGCTTTGAACCTTTGATCGTGGCTTACTGCTGTAACTGGTGCAGCTACGCAGGTGCAGACCTAGCTGGAACAAGCCGCTTTGAATACCCAACCAACATTAGGATAATTCGGATTATGTGCACAGGTAGGATGGATGCAGCCTTGGTTCTGGAGACTTTGAGGATGGGTGCTGACGGTGTGTTGATTGCTGGTTGCCATCCAGGCGACTGCCATTATCAGAAGGGTAACTTCATGATGGAAAAGCGTTACGATTACATAAAGAAAGCTGTGGAGAGCGTGGGAATTGAGCCGGAACGCGTGCGCCTAGAGTGGATTGCAGCCAGCGAAGGCGGAAAGTTTGCGGCTTTAGTCAGAGAGATGACTGAACAGATCAAGGAACTTGGACCAAGCCCGTTTCGGGCTGTGGATAACTCGAAGGAGGGTGCTGGGAATGAGTGATAAGGAGAAACTGAAGAGAAAGACGGATGCGGCAATTGACGCTTTGAAGTCTCCGAGGCTTCGGTGGGTTATGGGAAGGTCGCAAGTTAAGATGGAGATTGATGAGGGAAAGTATCGGAAGGCGGTGGATTCGATTATGCAGGAGGAAAATGAAAGGCACATGATCACTGGAGCCCTGAAGGAAAAAGGCGTTCTTACAGTAGAGGAGCTTGCAGAGCTGACTGGGCTTCAGCCAGACAGAATTGTGCAACACATCATAGCACTCAGAAGAACTGGAGCGATTATCGAAGCCGGAGAAAAGAACAATCAATACCTGTACAAGCTCATTTGAAAGCGTTCTCAACTACAGCTTTTCGATACACTCCGGGTGAAGGTCTCCAGGAAAGTCGTGATCGTAAAAGTAGATTTTGCCTTTTTCAACGTCGATTTCGGCTTGATCGTGAACCGAGGCTCTTTCCAGAAGGTTCCGGTAATCCTCCTTGCTCAGAATTTGAACCGTTCTGAGTGACTTTTCCTTTTCACCCAATGGTTTTTCACAGACTTCGCACAGCATTTTGACAACCTGTATTATTTCGAACGTTTTGTCTTGCAGTTCTTCATATGTGGCTTCTGATAGGCTTTTCAAGAATTTCTCCGTACTGGACTATCAGACCGAGCACATTTATATACGTTCTAGAAAATTGGGTTCAACATTGTCTATTAGGCTTTGTTGGCAATTGTTTTATATACAGCCTTTGCATGGGTTAGTTTTCCCGGGGAAGTGGAAGCTTTGTCTGAAAAGCCTAGAGTGGATCCACAGAAGACAAAGGAGATGCAAGAACGCAACAAGGAAAGAAGCCTCATAGTTCAAGAGATGAAAAACCGAGGTTCGCTGACGGTCGAGGACCTATCGAAAACTGTGGGGATTGAGAAGTCAAAGATTCTGAAGCATTTGATTGCCATGAGGCAATTTGGAAAGGTTCAAGTCGTCGGCGAGCGGGACAACCAGCTTGTGTATTGCATACCGAAAGAACAGAAACCCTAGCATGGTTTACTGAACTTGATTTTGAGAATCCCGAGTTATGCTTGCACTGGTTCTGACTCTTTGGGCTCTTTCTGTTCTATCTGTGTTGACTGTGTCTCGATGCGCTGCTCTTCAATGCCTTTTGGTTCCGGGCATTGAGCCGATTCTTCTTCTTTCAGGTTGAGGGTTCCTTTCACAGTTCCGTCTTGCGGATAGGTTATTGTGAAGCCCATTTTCTTCATCAGACTAATTGCTCGGAAGTTGTCTGCCAGCATAATGGCGTAAAGCTTCTCGATCTTCATGTCCATTGCAACTTCAATGGCGTAGTCCACAAGTTTTGTCCCCAGACCGAAACCTTGCCACGGGTCGGCGACGATGAAGGCAATTTCGCCTGCTTTGCCGTCCGGTTCAAAACCTATGCGAACGACACCCAGAATCTTCTTTTTGCCATCTTCAGTCAGTTCTGGCACTATGGCGATTTCTCGGTCGTAGTCGATGTTGGTGTAGCGGATGCGTGTTTCGTGCGGTGTGTCTTTGATGATTTGGAAGAATCTATAGCGGATGGATTCTTCGCTGAAGTTTTGGAACATCTCCAGCCACAAAGGCTCGTCTTCAGGTTTTATCGGTCGTAGCAGCACGGTTCTGCCGTCTCGCATCTTCCACACGGTTTCATACTTCTTCGGGTAAGGTGTTATTACAAGGTGTTCATGGGGCTCAAGCT
>JBGOYR010000075.1:0-5530 GCA_041479765.1 Bathyarchaeia archaeon
AGCTCAGCGCCTTGCTGGCAAGACTCGTCGAAGCAGGAAGCGACCTAAAGCCTGCATGACGGGTGCACGATTTTGTACGCTGCCTGGACCGCAAAGTACAAGCCCATTTCGCTAGCAGAAGTTGTTGGAAACAAGGAAGCAATCCAAGCTCTTGCCAACTGGGTCAAGTCATGGGAAAGCGGCATTCCCAAGAAAAGGGCGGCTTTCCTTTATGGGCCTCCGGGCATCGGCAAAACTGTTTCTGTTGAAGCTTTGACCAAAGATCTCAAGATGGAGTTTGTCGAGAAAAACGCTAGCGACTATCGAACTGAGGAAGCGATTAACCATTTTGCCGGATTGGCCTCGCAATATGGGTCACTATTCGGTGGAAGAAGAATCATCCTATTGGATGAGCTGGATGGTTTGACTGGAACTTCTGACAGGGGTGGAGTCAAAGCCATAACGGATGTCGTGAAGACTGCCCGATGCCCAATAATTCTGATCTCTAACAGCGCTTATGACACTCGCTTCCTGAATCTTCGTAATTACTGCCTAATGATAGAGTTCAAGAAACCATCGGCCAGCGACGTGATGAAGCACCTGAAACGCATATGTGATGGTGAGGGAATAGGCGCTGATGAAAACGCTCTCAAGTTCATTGCACAGCGTTCCGAGGGTGATGTGCGCTCCGCGGTGAACGACTTTCAAGCGTTGGCTCAAGGCAAGAAGAAACTGACCTACGAAGACGTTGCATGGCTAGGCTACCGCGACAGGCAGGATTCAATCTTTAATGTGGTCAGAATGGTTCTTTACGGCAAGACTTGCGCAAGCGCCAAGCAAGCCGTAAACGTGGCGGACGTTGACATCGACATGCTCTTCGAATGGATATACGAAAACGTGCCAGAACACTTGACCGACCCTCACGATTTGGCCAATGCAATGAATGCGCTTTCCTTGGCAGACGTTTACCGGGGGCGGATCAGAACAAGCCGAGACTGGAGCCTCACACGCTATGTGATCGATCATATGACCGCAGGCGTAGCTATGTCACGACAAAACACCAGAACTCACGGCTGGATACCGTTCAGGTTTCCTCAACGAATACAGATGCTTTCAAGATCCAAGGCGGACCGTGCAATGCGACTGAGCATAGGGCAAAAGATCAAACGGAAATCTCACATTTCTGCGTTCAGAGCATCAAGGGAGATCGTGCCATACCTGGGAATAGTCTTCAAGAATAGTGTGGGCATGGCTGTTGGGCTTGCAAAGTGGCTTGAATTGGAACCTGAAATGATTGCGTATCTTGCTGAGAGCGAAGACAAATCAGAAGAAATAGTCAAGATGATGGGTTGATGCCTGCCGCTCTAGTGTATTTTGCTTCCTTCGGCTATGTCCTTTTCGGGTTGCAGGAGCACGACACTGCCTTTGTCGTCTTCAGCGGCAAAAATCATGCACTGTGATTCCACACCCATCATTTTGCGTCGCTGGAGGTTCAGTATGAAGGCGCATTTCTTGTCCACAAGGCCTTCAGGCTTGTAGTATTGTAGCAGTCCTGCAACTGCCTGTCTTTTCTCCGTTCCGAAATCCACAATCATTCTTATGAGGTTTCGTGAGCCCGGAATTTGGCTTGCTTCCGATATTCTTCCGATACGCAAATCCAGTTTCTGGAATTCCTCAAACGAGATTTCCATGATGTAATTCACCGTTCTCCATTCTGTAAGTGATCAAGTATAAGCCTTGTGCGTTTCTCTTTCGCGTTTGATCTTCTCATACGCCTTTGCCACTCCGTCTTCACCTTCGGCGGCCTTCGAAGCAGCAATTTCGAAGGCTTCCTTCGAAGTCAACGCAAACAATTCTTGACCAACTGCCTTCCTCGTAAGATATGCAGCTGCGTTCAAGACCTCACCGTTCAGTCTCGAATCTGCTAAATCAGCTAGATGGCAAATGAGGGCTTCAACGGTGTGCGGTCTGATTGGACCATACTCCCCGTGATGGGCGGCTACGACGTGGATCAACTCGAGTGGAAAATCCCTTCGAACGAGTTCTGAAATCGCGAGCGATAAGTGGTCAAGATGGTCAGCCAATCGAGATGAGTTGCACGTATTAGCTTTGCTGAAAGTGTAGGTGGTGGGTTTGTAAAGGTCATGTAGCAACACCCCAGCAATGACGATGTCTCGATTCACTTTTCCGCGGTAAATCTCCTCTACTGAGTCGCATAAAGCTAGTGCAAGGTTTGCTGTTGAAGCAACGTGTTCAATGTATCCGCCTGGATAGCAATGGTGGTGGGACAATCCAGCTTGTGCAATGTCAAGAGGAGGACCAGAGAATCTCTTTCCATTTATCTCAAACGAAGGGTTCTCAAGCAAGGCAACAACCTTCTCCCTAAGCCCCTCATCGCGTATTTTGCTCGACAATACTTTGAGTTTTGAATTGAGCATCTTGTCTTTCACTTAGCTGTTCTGTTTATGCTTCAACTGTTATTGAGTTTTTGCTTCTCCTCAGTCGCTATCCTATGCGCTTCCCAGATCGGCTTGGGAACACAACTGTCGGATATGCAACGTCTAACGATTTCGATGGCTTTCTCAAGTGAAACCCTGTGACCAACACTGACATAGATTGGTCTACTTCCGCGCTTCGCCATGATCACCGCACCAATAACCTCATCGCCTTGCTTCAGAACGGAGAAATCCTTGCATTGTACCCTTTCAACTTCGCCGTACAATCTGCTCTTGGCAACGCCCACGGTTGGTTTGCCTATGACAAGCCGCAGATGGCTTGCAAACCCGCAATGGTAGGGATGCGCATAACCTTGACCGTCAACAAGCAGCACGTCAGGAGAAGAACGAAGTTTTCGCACACTATTAACTGCAGGTGGGACCTCTCTGAAAGAAAGCAGCGTCGGGATATAAGGAAAAAGCGTCTTTGAAATAGCGGTTTGTGATTCAATGAGCTCAAGCGAGTCATAATCTAAAACTGCTACTGCGCCGATTGACTTGTCTTTATAATAGGCGACGTCCACGCCAGCTATCAGGCGGATCTTCTTCGGCATCTTGTCTTTGAAGACGATTTTTCTGGCAAGTTTAAGTTGTGTGTTGTGAGCCTTTTCAACGGAGAATGTTTGCTTTGTTCTGAGCACGCTCATCTTGCTCTTCCAGTGAATCCTTTCGATTTATCATTTCATACCGGCTCGTTTCTCGAATCTTTTCAGGTGCTGCTCAAGCATGTTTCTGCGCGTCTCTTGGGTTGTGTCTCCTCGGGTGATTTCAATGATTTTTCTGGCAACGTCGCATTTCCTTCTTAGACCTGAAACGAGCATGTATGTTTCATCCATAGCCATGAGCTCAACGTAAATCTCATCCATTATCCGTAGGCATTCCTCTCCCTTCTTAACGTCGCCTTCTCGCAAAGCGTCTAGTGCCAAGCGTCTATACTCGCCTATCACGTCAGCAAGTCCAAGCACGTAATCAACAGAAGGCACGCCTACCTCCTCGGGCGTTACGAATTTTCCTTCCTCAACCAAGTTAAGGAATATGTTGGCTTCTGCATACTCTTGGCGTGCTGCACTGAACATGCCTGTATATATTATCTCTGGGTAAGTTGTCGAAGCTTCATTGAGTTTTGTGATCAGTTCTTTCGCGGTATTGATCAATTTTCTGGCTTCTTTTTTCCTCTTTTGGTGAATCAGGAGTATCGATTGTTTGGAAAAGCTTGTGGCTCTTCTCATGTTGTTTTGAGCGTTCCCTCGCACTTTTTCCTTTTCTTTCAGTTCTTTCCTTATCTCTTTCAGAATTGTTCCTAGTTCTAGCATAATCAACACCTGCTCATCTTCGGGTTAATGTTCTGAATAAGCATTTCACTGTTTATCTAAAAATGGAGATATTGAGGTTGTTTTGCTTCGTTTTTTGGAACGTTTGCCAGTTACTTATCTTCTTCTTCTTCTGTTGCCGGGGGTTCATTCCATTGTTCGATGAATAGCTTGTGGTCGCCGAGTTTGAAGTTGACGTTCACGAATATTGAGTCGGAGCCTTTGAATGGAAACATGCTGTCTTCCGCAAGGTCTTTTGGTAGGTAAATCAAGTACTTGCCGTCTTTTCGTCTGAACAAGCGTCCTCTTCCTTCATTCACCATTTTTCCAACACACCTCGATTCAATCTTTGGTTTAAGATCCAGGTAAATATGTGAACAACTATATAACGTTTATCTTATTTGATTCACTCAGGAACTGATAGTTGCTCACATGCAGAATCGGAATCTGAATCGATTGCAAGATATTCTAACGGTTGTCAAATCTCATGGCTTTGTCCAGTTTGCTCAGCAAGACAACTCGACTTTCCTCCGACTCATCAACAAAGTTGTAGCTGATCTCTTTCGCCAGACTTGACGCGAACTCTCGTATCTCCTTATGATTCGGCATGTTCTCAAAACCCAAACGAAGCCTGGAAAACCCGACATGCATGTAAGCCTTAGGCTCTACGTAAGTTGGCCTAGCTCTTTCGATCATTCTAGCGTACCCTTCAGCATTCCTCATGTTGACGTTGCGTGCTAACGTTATCCGGATCACCGTTGGACACTTGAAGCTCGGCAAGAGATCCAAAGTTTCGTTGAGTTTCTTCCAAGCGTTCAGTGTTTGTGGGCGGCAGACATGATTGAATGTTTCTTCGTCTGGGGCGCACACAGAGATGTAGAGCTGAGTAGGTTCTTCTTCAAGTTTTGACAGGACTGAGGGCATGGTTCCGTTTGTGACGAGAAATGTTGTGAAGCCTTCCTTGTGAAAGGTACGAATCAACTCTCCTATGGGAGCATAAAGCGTTGGCTCTCCGGTTAGACTTATGGCCACGTGCTTTGGAGTCAACGCTTCTCTGAATTTCTGTCTGTCAGTTCTCGGATTGCCCTTATACCCAGACAAGATTCTGAGCTGTGCCTCAATGCTTCCTTTTACAATCTCTTCAGGCGAATCGCTGGTTGGGGGTTTTGTTTCATCCCACTTGATTTGAAGGTCGCTGTTTTGGGCTCTCCAACAGAAAAGGCATTGTTGCGTACAGTAGTATAGGGACGGTGTCATTTGTATGCATTGGTGCGTTCTTATTCCGTAGAACTTCTGTTTGTAGCATGGTCTGTCGTGAATCAGAGTCTCATAGAACCATCTGCACCTTTTGACCGCTGAATGGTTGCCAATAAGATGATACTTCTGCTTTTTCAAGGACTCAACAAGCAAAGGAGGAACCGAAGTCTCCAAACACTAGTCACTTTCCCAAATCATGCATGGCTGTTCGAAGATAAGAAAAGGGTGGGATAAAAACCAGTTCATCACTTAAAACAGTATTCAGTCTCTTTGAACTCGGCCGAAAGCCTAGCAACTTCCCTCTTGATCGTTTCCGGGTTTTCTTTGTCAATAATTGTTCTCTTGATCAGCTCGGCTATCCTCAGCACTTCCTGTTCCTTCATTCCTCGTCTCGTAACCTCACACGTTCCAAGCCTCACAACACAATCGGCAATGATGTTGGCTCGCTGAAGTTTCTCTGCAACAGTTCTGCCCTGAGCCGGGTCTCCG
>JBGOYR010000076.1:0-5499 GCA_041479765.1 Bathyarchaeia archaeon
TAGAAGGATAGTTCTCTTCCATGATGATTACGTAGGCTAAGCGTGCATCATCCGCTTCTGCTAAGGCGTGCTTGTGGAGACTTGAGGCTATTCCCTTCCCCCGGTAGTCCGGATGGACTCGCATATCATAGACGTAAACGCTCTTCGTTCTTCTCCCCTCAATGCAGAGTTCCTTGATGGTCGTGCTTATTGTCCCTACAATCTTCGCTCCTTCTTCTGCAACGTAGACACTGTAATTGTCGTACGCCTTTGATCTTAGGAAGAAATCTGGGCTTCTGTCAAACAGTAGAACCAAACCCGTGCCTTGAGGACACATCTTCTCAACGTCTAGGAGCGCCTGATTGTCCTCGTCGCTTGCCCTTCTTATAGAGACCAAAAATCTTGCCTCCTGAAGTCTAATCTCAAGTCATAGGCAGCTTCTTCAGGCAACATAGAAGCATGAATCCCACCCAACACAGTCGGTATACTCCGCTTCCGGTAAGCATCCGAGAGCTCGTAAGCTCTCGCAGCCGAGGAAGTGAAGGCCGTCAAACCTACCAGGTCGGCTTCCCTATAACTGAAAGGACTGAAGTTCTCGTCGAGAATCTCAACCTCCCAATCGTTCGGAGTCAGGGCAGCAATTATCCCAAGCCCCGGTGGTTGAAAGCGAGAACTCGGATTAACCGTAAGTCCCACTCTGCGAGGATTAACGGGGTTTATCAGTAGCAGTTTCTTGGTCATCCATCACACCTCTCAGCGCTTCTTCTCACAAGTGTTCAAGAGACCATATAAAGGATCATGAAAAGACTCTACAAAGAAACACGATCTCGCACGCCATTCGAAAAACCGGACTGGTTTCATCTGCGGCAGGCGGGTGGGATTCTGGGCTCTCCGTAGATTGGAGATATCACTCGCGCAATTCCTCTTTCACGGCATTGTCCTCGGATTCTCTCAATACTCCTTAGCCTTTTTGTTCAAGGGATTACGTTTTTCTGAACGTTGGCAAAGTAATGATATGGATTGTCACGGCGATCGCTATTGCGAAAAGAACTATCTGCACAATGTAGTTGTTCACCATGAGAAGTGCTGAAAAGGAGATTGCTGTCCATAGCACGGATATGGTTAAGGCCTTGCCCGCTTGTGAGATTCCCTTTCCCTCTTTGTAGTTTCTTATGTAGCTTCCAAACAGCTTGTTGTTAAGCAGCCATCGATGCATTCGCTCTGAACCTTTGTAATAACATGCGGCTGAGAGTAGGAGAAACGGAGTGGTAGGCAGAACGGGCAGAAACATGCCTACAGCTCCCAATCCTAAAGAGATAGTTCCAGCTACTGTGAATATCGCCTTCCTAAGACTGTTCGATCCACGCTTGTTCTCAAGCTTGTTCATGAAGATATGTCATGTTCTTGGGCTTGTTTAGTCTTGCTATCACTCGCCTGAATAGCGCTAAGGGCTGAGCCTTTTTTCTGTTTAACTACTGCCGTTCTTCGTAGCCTGAGCATTGAAATGCCTGAAATGAGCTTGTCGCCGCAGAAAGGACAGAGCTGAGTTCGGTGAGGTTGCCAGGATTTGAACCCAAGCGGATCTGTGATGTTGGTTCATCATCTATCTCGGGCGCGGGTTCTCGCACGATACGCGGACGACTATGAATAGAACTGTCAATTGAGATCTGAATAGAGACACCGAAAAGGAGAATAACAATATAGTCTCGAAAGAAGAAACGACGAGCTGGTGAGGTTTGAGTATGCACGTCAGAGTCAATCAGACGATTCTGGAACTGATGCTAGGCGACATTACTGATCTTGACGCTGATGCTGTTGTTAATGCGGCGAATGCCACCCTGCAAATGGGCGGTGGAGTGGCTGGAGCAATCCGACAGAAAGGCGGGCCGAGAATTCAGGAAGAGTGTAACCAGATAGGCGGCACGTATGTTGGCGGGGCTGTAATGACGACTGGAGGCAGTCTAAAGGCGAGGCACGTGATTCACGCAGTTGGTCCTCGTCAAGGCGACGAACATGCCGATGAAAAGCTGAAAGAAGCCACACTGAACTCGCTTAAACTTGCAGACAAGCACGGTCTGAAAAGCATTGCCTTTCCAGCCATAAGCACCGGAGTTTTCGGCTTCCCAAAAGACCGATGCGCCACCATAATGCTCTCAACCACAATCGCCTACCTAGAAGGCCCAGCAAAACTGCAAAAGGTGATCTACTGCCTCTACGACCAGAACACTCTTGATATCTTCAAAGAGACTCTCCATACGCTAACAAGCAAGAGAACAAACCTCTGACGCCAAAGCTAGCGCAGAAATGGTCATTCATCAGATGCTGAATTCGCAACCAAGAAAGAGCGAAGCCGCCTCTTCAAACACTCATCTCAGACCTTTGAGAAGAAGCACGTCAAGCAACGGTCGAATCTATACGTAGAAGGGGTTAAGAAGCCGCCAAGGGCTAGAGACCACGCAATCCACGTAAGCAACCTTTGGAAAACGCTAAATGCCCTCAACACCCTATTCTAGCTCTAACCGGAAGTTTATCCATATGGGTTTCAACGAACTCCGCAAAGACTACCTCCTAGACCGATGGGTCGTCATCGCCACCGAACGCGGAAGACGACCCACCG
This sequence comes from Bathyarchaeia archaeon, assembly GCA_041479765.1. GTDB lineage: Archaea > Thermoproteota > Bathyarchaeia > Bathyarchaeales > Bathycorpusculaceae > DATKKK01. The sequence goes on from JBGOYR010000076.1 coordinate 2,597, forward strand.
ACTTCGCAAAGAAAGAAACGGAAAAGGCACCAGCCAAAACCACCACATGTCCCATGTGTCCCGGCAACGAACACATGACCCCACCAGCCATACTCGTCTACCAGAAAAAAGGCAAGAGCATACAGAAGACCAAAGACAAAGGCGACAACAGACAGAAAAACTGGCTCATTCGCGTCGTGCCCAACCTTTACCCCGCATTCACGCCACCAGTCGACAAAATCAACTTGAAACAAGCCATGAAAACCAGCGACCTCGCACAGGCCGTCGGTCACCACGAAGTCATAGTCGAATCTCCCAACCACAACGAACACCCAGCCGACGCAAAAATCCCGCAACTAACACTCGTAGTAAACACCTACATCGACAGACTCCGCGAACTAGGCAAGAAACCCTACGTGAAATACGTCTCCATATTCCGCAACCACGGACTAGAAGCAGGCGCATCACTTTCGCACGCGCACAGCCAAATCATCGCCACACCATTCATCCCCAAAACAATACAAGAAGAAATGAAAGCCAGCAAACACTACTGGACCCAAAAGGGCAAGTGCGTATTCTGCGACATACTCAAGAAAGAACGCAAAAGCAGTCGATTCATATTCGAAAACACGAGCTTCGCTGCCTTCGCACCCTACGCAAGCATCAACCCCTTAGAATTCTGGATAATGCCCAAAAAACACCAAACCACCCTCCTAAAAATGACAAAAACCGAAGCCCAAACTTTCGCAGAAACACTCAGAACAACCCTTAACGCACTCAAGAAACTCGTCAACGACCCACCCTACAACTACGGCATCCACCTAGCCATAGACAAAAACGCAAGCAAACACTATCACTGGCACTTGGAAGTCTATCCGAAACTAGCCATCTGGGCAGGCTTCGAAAAAAGCACAGGCATCTACATAAACACCGTCACGCCCGAAACCACAGCCGAAAGCTTGAGAAAAACGATCTCAACGTGAGTTCTGCAGGGTTTCTTTTTCAAGCTTTGGCCTAACCATCATGATGTCCTCAACATAAGCCCTCAGCGGTTCTGCCACGCTCCAAGCTTGAGCTATGCATCCTCTTGGGGTGTGTGGCAGTTCTCCATCAAAAATCTCGTTCAAGCTTCCCAACCCTGCTTCATATACTTGCTTCGTGAGCAGTGGTGAAAGAAAATTCTTCCATGCGTGCTCTCGTCTGAACTCCACATAGCCCTTTGTCTTCAGAAACGCCGTCACGAAGGGTCCCAGAAGCCAGGGCCAGACCGTGCCATTGTGATAAGCCTTATCTCTCTTTCCACGGTCACCAACATAAACACCCATGTACCTCGGATCGTTCCGAGCAAGAGTCCTCAAACCAAACGGCGTCAGCAACTCGCGTTGCACGACATCGACAATCTTCTCATTCTTGGCACAATCAAGCATGGTGAAATCTAAGGAAACCGCAAGAATCTGATTCGGCCTTATCGAACCATCACGCGAATTCTCGCCCACAACATCAAACAAGCAGTTGCTTTCCTGATTCCAGAACTTCTCAACGAAGCTCTTCTTCGCCCTCTCCGCCAACACTGCATATCTCTCAGCTTCACCACTCGTCCCGAACCTCCTTGCCAGCAACTCCGCGACCTTCAACGCGTTATACCACAACGCCTGAACCTCAACAGCCTTCCCGGCTCTCGGCGTAGCAGGTTGCCCATCGACTGCCGCATCCATCCACGTCAATTGTGCACCATGAGCCAATAGGCCGTCGTTGTCCGCGTGAATGCTGAACATCGTGCCCTTCACTAGGTTCTCAACGATTGCTTTCAGTGTTTCCCAAAGTTGCTCTTGAACAAACCTAGAATCACCAGTGTACTTCAAGTACTGCAGCACCGCGTTCACGAACCAAAGCGTCGCATCAACCGAATTATACGCAGGCTCTCCGTCCGACTCTGGAATGAAGTTGGGGATCAAGCCCTGTTTGCAGTGCTTCTTGAAGTCCAAGAAGACCTTCCTCGCATCCTCGAATCTTCCAGTCACAAGCAGCAACCCAGGCAGAGAAACAAACGTGTCTCTCCCCCAAGCCTCAAACCAGAAGTAACCAGCAATAATCGACCTCTGATCCACGCTTGAACCACTAACCACAAAAGCATCCGTGGCAGAAACGAGCCAGCTCAACCAATCTGACTCCATAATCTCTCTGTGTTCTTCATAAAACCTAGTCAAAAACCTCTCAGATCGACGAACTTCATCCTCATACAATGCTTCCATATCATAAGACGAGACAGGCATTTCATTCATGACCTTACGTGCTGTTTCTGCGTTCTGGTCTGCAACCGCAATGATTGCTAACTCTTGGTTCCTGTTTGCCTTCACAGAAACCTCAAAATGCCCAGGTTGCAGGCAACCATCCAAACAGCTTTCGCCACGCGCAACTTCCTCGCGGAACAACAACCTTTCCATCCACTTCTCCGCAAAACGATAATGTCCATTCAGAACACTCAAGATCAACGAAGACTGAGGATCTCTGACATTGATCTGCACTTCTTTGCTATCGTGCTTGAACACAATGTCAATTGCATCCTTCCACCTGTCAGTCACGGAATGGAAACGCCGCCAATTGACTAGAGGAAAAACGCTGAACTTGGCATCAACACCACTCCGGTTTAGAATCCTATAGAGCGCCATAGCCACATTCTTCTCATGCGGCATGAAAATCGTCTTCTGAACCTCGACGCCCTGAGCCTCATAGACAAACCTTGGAAATGGCGAAACTGAGAACTCCCTAAGCAGAAGGTAGCCTTTTGGAAAAATCCCGGTCTGAAACTCGTTCGCGCCAAGCGGAAAAACGCTACTCCCAACCTCCAACTCTTCATCTAGCTTCGCCAAACACACTCTTCTGTCGCCCGGAGGATGAAAAGCACCCACAAGCAACCCATGATA
>JBGOYR010000077.1:0-5404 GCA_041479765.1 Bathyarchaeia archaeon
ATACTGCTATCGTTGTCTGCCCGCTCTTTTCCTGAAGTTGAGGTGAAGAGACAGAAGAAGGGAGAAGGGGAAGGAAATGAAGAACGGCAAAAACAGAGCCCTTTCTATATCTGTCCTGGTATGTGCAATTGCGATGGTCGCAGTCTGCATTTTTCCTGTGAGCGCTTGGGAGTACCCAGGCGGCGAACATGACTCGCTGTTTGAGAGTTACGGTCCCCGAGTCGATTCGATGCTGATCAAGACGTATACTTCGGAGATAACCGAATGGGAAACTGGCCTAGAGGGCGGGCAGATTGATATTACTGACTGGCCGCTAGATCAACAAAGACTGGATAGATATACCACGGCACCGTGGAACAACACACTGAAGGTCTATGGCTACGGTGCGGAGTTTGGTGCCTACTACTTCGATTTGAACAACAATAATAACACCTATTTGGGCAATCCGCCGAACCCTGCGTACCCGAATCCAAGATGGCCAAACCCGTTGGGCTATACAGTTTCTGAGAGCGGCGTTATTCACGACAATGGTTATCCGCTTAGACATGCTATCGCGCATCTGGTTGACAGGAGTGTTGTGGTTTCGGAGGTTGGTGCAGGGGCTGCTGTGCCGATTTACACGCCTGTCCCTCCAAGTTTTGGCAAGTACTCTCACCCAGACATCAAACCGGGTGGAGCACGGGAAGACCTAACTCACCCGCATAGCGCAGTGGTGGCTTCACAGATACTCAACGACAGCAGTATGTTCCCATTTGGTGTTGATGGTTGGCGTTACTGGGACCGCAACCGAAACAGCGTGAAGGATAGCGGTGAGGATTTGGTTCTCAAGATCGTTGCAAGGATCGACCACGCGCCAAGATATCGCATGGGTCAGGAACTTGCAGCTGAACTTAGTGGTGCCGGAGTGAGGATACGTACTGACGTTCGATATTTCACGGTGAGCGCTGAAAGGCTTCAGTGGATGTCGAACAAGGATGCGCATATCTCTACTGCTGGCTGGAGCTTGGGCTCTACGCCGGACTTTCTGACGCTGTGGCATTGGAAGTATTACTGGCATCCAGGTAGAAGCTATAACACGGGTGGTTGCAATAAGGGCCTGTTCAACGACGCAGCCGACGGCGTCCAGTATGCGAACACTCAGGACGATGCGGTCTCCAACGCCAGAATAGCCCAAGAAGTGTTCTGCGACGCGATTCTGGGCATTCCTGTTTTCTCGAACTCGGGCTACAAGGCCATGAGCAGGGACTATGTCGGTGGGGAGGAGCAGCATGGAGAAGACTGGTATGGTGTGGTGAACTGGGGTGGGTATGGTATTGACAACGCCTACTCGTTCATGAACATGCATACCTCAGGTCACGAGTACGGCGGCAGAATCAGGTACGGTTTGAAGACGTCTGACATTCGTCAGCTTAATCCGCTTTTCAGCGAGTGGCTTTGGGACAACATGGTGCTTGACCTCATAGGATACGAAGGCCTCGTTGCCAGAGACCCCTACACCATGGAATACGTGCCATGGGTGGCAAAGTCGTTCAGTACAGGCACGTACAAGCATGCGATTTATGGCACATGCACGAAGGTGGTCTTTACATTGCGTAACGATGTCTATTTCCAAGATGGCCATCAACTGACGATAGAAGACGTTTACTTCACGTATTTGGAAGCTGCTGACATTCTGCATTCGAGGGGCATTGCTCCGCCTTGGTGGATCAACAATGTTCAGAATATCTTGAGCTTCAGCATCCTTGACCCGCTGAGCTTTGAAGTGCTCTTAGATGTCAAAAGCATCTTTGCGATCGGATGGATTGGCGGAAACCGAATTCTGCCCAGGCACATATGGGAGCCCATCTGCACGGGTGCCATTGCTCCTAAGAGCGGCTTGCCTTGGGATCCGACATCGTTCGCTCCTGATCCGAACCTGATCGGCTCTGGTGCTTGGCGGCTGGATGAATATGTGGGAACTGATCACATCCTTCTGCAGGCTAACAAGCCAGGAAGCACCGTCGACACTGGCATCAGTGATTCGAACGCGAATTCCCAGCCGATAACCTCGTCATATGGGTTCTTCCGGCTCAAACCAGAATACGTCAACATTCACGCTGACGGCTACAAAGCCAAGATCGACCCCGGCTTTCCTAAGACGTGGGCGCTGGTGAACTTGACTGTGCTGAGTCAAAACCTGAAGATGGAGGAGTTTGAGTTCGAGTTCGCTGGCGTTTATGCTAACCCGGTTGGTGGAAAGATGTTTCTGAGGTGGCCTATTAACGTTGGTTGCGAGTGGACAGTGCGTGATTGGATAGACGAGACTTCGAATGGCCTGCTTGATGTGGGTGACATGGTCAAAGTGCAGCCAACCAACCCTTGGGGAGCGCAGACAATTTGGCTTAACATCAAAGCCGTCAAGTCGGGCAATATGTTGCGCGTCGGCCAGGTCATTGAATCTGACAAGTACGTGTACTTCAATGGAAACAAGCTGATTGGTCCTGTGCATGAGTATGAGAAGCCGTGCACGCCGACAACTGAAACGTTCCAAATGAACCTTACAAAAGGCTTCTACGTGGCCAAAGCGGCAAAATACATAACCACAACGTGGTTCCTGTGCCCGAACAACAACCTCGCGGCAAACCCATATGTGGGTTGGATCAACGTCACTTGGCCGATTTGGTTGACGCTTCCGGAAGACATCACGGGAAGCTACTACGGTTCGTCTTGGCTTCTTGCGCCAGACCTTAAGGTTGACTTGAAGGATGTTTTCGTTGCTGGGAAAGCGTTTGGCAGTGTGCCCGGAGATCCTAAGTGGAACACGCTGGCGGACACTAACCACGACTACAAGGTGGACTTGAAAGACTATTTCGGCATTGCCAAGAGATTCGGCAAGTGGTAAACGAAGCCACGAGCTACCCTCTTCTTTCCAGTTTCAAAAGTTTTCGGCAACAGCCTCTTTGTGTATGCAGAAGTGGCCAGAAGGGCGTTTCTACTCACGCATTCATGCCCGTGTATGGATTCAACAATGGTTAGCATCAGTTTTCGTGGCCAGTGATGTTTCTGGAAGGTTCTGGCGTTAGAACATTCGCTTCTGCTGTTTTCTCGCTTTGAGATTCTTGGTTATCGTAAATGATAAATGCGTGGTGTTATCACCTGAAGTCGGGTGGTGCGTGTTGGTTAGGCGTGGGCTTTATGTTGGCAGGTTTCAGCCTTTTCATCTTGGACACTTGCATGTGGTGAAGAAGATTCTGAAGGAAGTTGACGAGCTTGTCATCGTCATCGGCAGTGCTCAGTACAGTCACAATGCAGATAACCCATTCACGGCTGGGGAACGACTGGTCATGATTCGCAAAGCGTTGGAAGAAGCTGGAGTAGATTGGGGGCGGGTATGGGTGGTGCCTGTACCAGATGTGCATTTGCACATGATGTGGGTCGCCGAAGTAGAAGGCTACACACCAAAATTCAACACAGTATACTCGAACGAGCCGTTGACGAGGAGGCTGTTTAGCGAGGCAGGCTACAAGGTCCAGGCAATACCCTATTATGATAGGAAGATTTACTCTTCAACGCTGATTAGGGAAAAGATGGTTAAAGGCGAGAACTGGAAAGAACTCGTGCCAAAACCCGTGGCAGCATTCATAGAAGAAATAGACGGAATCAACAGACTTGAGGACTTGAACAAAACAGACAAGATGTGACTCCACTAACGGCATTCCTTGTTTTGTAGAGTTGTGCGCCAAGGGGAGGAACATGAAGCTGTTTGTTCAAACATACTGTCCATCCTGTCTCAAGAATGGCAGACTATGATCTGATCCCCGTTTCTTATCTTGAAATGTTTCGCAGCATTGCCTTGGTTCAAGGAAATCTCCAAGAATCGATGGCTTCCGATCAACGCCATGGGCTGGTGTTTTCCAGCATCCGCATAAGCCCTGCGTCTTTTGAACGTCAACTTTGTTTTTCTGTGCTCAATGTTGATCACATTCTCGGTTTTCGCCAGCTCCAGTTCCTTCTCTCTAAAATTCGTGATCACATTCCCGAAATCGTCTATATGGATGACTTCACCTATCAACATATCTTTCTTTCTAACGATCTTTGCGAAGCTAGGCGTCACAATCTCGCGGATCTCTTGTCCAAATTCCGTTGGCAACGTTCCCTTCGCGAGATGTGCCGCTGCGGATGCGAATATATCTCTTCCGTGAAACGTATTGCTTGCTTGAGACATTATTAGTTTCTTATTAGCTATTTCGTAAACGGGTTCTGTGTCTTTTCTTCCAGCTGCGAGTGCTAATATGCCGTTGTCTGGTCCTATGAAACAGGCTTGCTTTGTCCGTATCAGTATGGGCTTGCGTTTTGTGCCCACGCCAGGGTCTACGACTGCGACATGAATCGTGTCCTTCGGAAAATATGGTGCTGCACACGCTAGGACAAATGCGCCCATGCGGATGTTGAATTTCTCTATTCCATGGCTTATGTCCACGATGTTGGCCTCTGGGCAATTGCTCAATATCACGGCTTTCATTTCAGCCACATAAGAATCCCTCAACCCAAAATCCGTCGTCAAAGTGATAATAGGCCGAACCATATTGCTCACTTTATAAACGGTTTAGGGATAATTAGCTTTTCACCAAGCGATCGAGGATTGTGGAATGAGGTTTCGTAGGCTTGCGTCTAAGGAAATAGGGTTGGTTGCTGTCTTCACAGCATTGTACGCGGTTCTTGCCTTCTTGCCCATGTTTCAGCTCATCAGTTTCTTCGGCAAAACCATCACAGCCTCCACCATCCTCGCCCCGATAATCGGCATTATCCTCGGACCCTATCTAGGTCCACTATCCGCGTTTCTAGGCGGAACAATCGGGTTGGGTTTCAGCCCTTTCTTTTCTCTGCCCAGCCTAGCCGCAGGCGTCATAACGTCTTTGTGTGCAAGCTTGCTATATTCGGGTAAGCGAGCGCACTGCGCAATCATCTATTTGCTCTTTCTTCTAGCTTTTGGCTTCTACATGCCAATCGGGCCCGCATGGCTGTATCCGCAGATGGTGTGGTTTCAGATAATCGGTTTCATAATTCTGGTCTCGCCGTTGCAGTCAATGGCCATCAAACACCTTACATCAGGCAACGCTGCAAAATCCCTTTACGCCTTCCTAATCACTTCTTTGACTTCCACGCTGGCCGGACAGATCGCTGGGTCACTGGTCTTTGAAGCCACTTTCTGGCCGCTAATAATACCAACTGTCGAAGGATGGAAAGCAACTTGGGTGCTGCTTACGTTTGTTTATCCTCTGGAAAGGGTAACGTTGGCGGTTTTTTCTGTGTTGATCGGTGCACCACTCTTTAGAGTCCTGAGGTCTGCCAACCTCATGCCCTCAGCCATCTTGGAACGCAAGAGCACTGTCTGACTAGATTATTCTCTTCACTAGGCGTTCCA
>JBGOYR010000078.1:0-5372 GCA_041479765.1 Bathyarchaeia archaeon
CTTGCTGAGACCGATCCCCACTCAATCGTGAAAGATACACTGTTCCTGATTCAGATCCCGCTGAGCGTTAGAGTAGTGGATTCGACCCAGAATCAGCCAAAAACGAAAATGGACGTAGAGAAGATGAAAAGAGTCTTCGCCAACCTCATCAAAAACGCAGTTGATGCCATGCCTGAAGGCGGCAGACTCTTCATCTCAAGCAAGAAATCCAACGGCAACGTAGACTTTACGTTTGCTGACAACGGAATGGGCATAGCTGAAGAAGTGATGGAAAAGCTTTGGACGCCGTTTTTCACTACGAAAGCAAAAGGCATGGGCCTAGGCCTAGCCATCTGCAAACGCATGGTAGAAGCCCACAGCGGCAAAATCTCAGTTGAGAGCATCGTTGGTAAAGGCACAACCTTCACAGTCACGATTCCAGTTGAACCTATACCAAGCAAAGAAGGAGGTGAGAAAGTATGAGGGAACATGCCCGAATCCTTGTCGTCGACGACGACGAAAGCATAAGAAAAGTCTTGGCAACCGTCCTCGAAGAAAGCGGATACGCAGTTGATACCGCGGGAACCGGAGAGGAAGGAATAGAGAAAGCCAGCGAGGAATTCTACAACTTGGCTTTGATTGACATTCGACTGCCGGATATGGAAGGAACGAAAGTCTTGGCAAGAATCAAGGATACGATTCCGAAGATGCGGAAGATAATCATCACGGGTTTTCCGTCGGTGCAGAATGCTGTCGAGGCCTTGAACAAGGGCGCAGATGCGTACATCTTGAAGCCTTTTGACATGGAAAAGGTCTTGAAGATTGTCGATGAGCAACTGAAAGAGCAAGAAGGGGAGAAGAAGTACAGCCAAGACAAAGTCAAGGAATTCATTGAAACTCGCGTCAAGGAACTGCAAGAACAGAAAACAGCACCCCCAAGAGAAAAGCGCTAATCTTCCCTTTCGAGAGGCTGGAGACAATCGAAGTTGACTGGCAAAGTTCGCAGTATGGAGGATATCAGCGAGTCGGCCTCCGTCTTGGTTAGCAAGAATAAGGAAAAGGCAGACGACTTCAGCCGAATGTTGCTTGATGCTATAGATGAAGCGCTGAAGCGCTTTTTCAACGAAACAGCCGTCGGGTCAGTTTACTTCTACATTGAGTGCATGTGCCATTTGCCCCGAGAAGAGATTGCTGAAAAACCTGATGTGTTCTCGACCAGTCTTGAGAAACTGATGGGTCAGGGAGCGCTAGTAATAGAGGACAAGATACTCAAAGCCCTATACGTTAAGCTCGATCTGGAACTCGCAGAAGAAGAAAGCCATGGATTCGCTGACTGCATAGGCGAGTTGAGGGAAAGATTCAAGGTCCAAGACTTGTTCGCAGAACCACAGAGTATTAGAGAGTGAAGATATGGAAGCTAAGTCCTTGTGGGAAAGACTGTTTGAGAATATTGGCCTATCCAAGAATGAGGCAAAGATCTACAGTTGTCTTGCTTTGGGGGGTCCTTCTGAAGCAAGAAAACTGAGCCTGGCTTCCGGCGTTCCTAGAACCAAAATATACGGAGTTCTAAAGAAGCTGGCAGAAAGAGGATTGGTCGTGGAAACGCCTGGAGATCCATCAAGATTTGCAGTCACGTCTCCGGCTGAATCCTACAAAGCGTTTCTTCAAAGTCTCAAGGATGAGCTTTCGGAGCAGGTTACAACTGTCGTGGAGACTGAAAACGCGATATCAGTTTTGGAGGAAATTCACAGGAAACGACGAATGATTAAACCGATTGAGTCGCAAATGGGAGACGTATGGCTCATCCAAGGGCGTGAAGCGATGCTTCAAAAGGCGAGAGAGATGCTGTTGAAAACAAAGAAATCTGTTGAAGTGCTAACCACCGAGAAAGGTTTGATCATGTTCTACAAAGCCTTCAACAAGCTCCTCGACAGACTAGTTGAAAAACACGTGAAGGTCCGAATCAGAGTTCCTTCTGGCTCCTCCAGCAAGAGCCTAACTCATGAACTCAGATATGAAGCAAAGGTGGAAAGCGCGGATGTCAATCTGCCAATCCTTTTCTTGACCGTTGACAAGTCTGAGCTTCTTCTTGTGAAGCTGAACCCTGACGACTTCAGCTTGGAATCTGAGAAGGATTCGGGGTTCTTCTCTCAAAATCTGACCTTGTGCACTTTCTTTTCTTCGTTGTTCTGTCCAATCAAGAACAGATAACTAGAACCCTGTCACCCGTTTTCTACTTGAAGGAGTTACACCATGTTTAGATAAATCGCTGTGCTATGATTTGATAAGAGAAGATAGAGACTGCATCGAATCTCAAAGCAATGACCGAGATGACTATCCTGCTTTCGAGGTTAATGTGTCTGGAGGATGAAAGATGTCCCCATTTCACACGCATGGGGAGCGGTTGAAATGCCCGTACAGTGGCTGTGGCAAGACATTTGACAAGCCATCGGCCTTGATCGATTCCTCCACGATCCCCAGACAGACACACTATACATGCCCTTACTGCATGTCAAAAATAGACATATTGACACAAAACATGAAAATAGTCGGAGTCAAAGCAACCGAATATCCGAAAGTCTTCGAATCACCAGCAAAATGTGCCCACTATTCAGGAAATCTGGGTCCTTTCTCAGAGGATTCACCACTCCCAGAAGAATGCTTACTCTGCCCAAAAGTACTGCAATGCACCATTCGAAAACGAAAGTAGACTCCCAAACTGCACTTCTCTCTTTGAGTTTCTTGGAAAAGGACACAAGTTTTTGGATCAAATGCTGATAGAATTCTTGTCGCATTGTCCCGTTGAAGTCAGAACCGAGGGCAGCTCGATTAGGGTTCTCGCCATCTGGATTTAGCTGCTGTAATAGTGCCAAAAACTAATACCGTGGTTATCAGGATTGGCCAGCGTGCGAGGACGGCTTCAAAGGGCAATGTCAATGAGCCGGAGTAGACCGAGAAGTAGATGCTGAGCGCTGGCACACCGAAGCCTATCAGTATTGTGCAAAGAGCGGTTAGGATTGATGTTCGCATCATTTATCTCATCTCCTTTCTTTTCTGGAACATTTTCTGAATATTCTGCGGGGTCAAGACGAGCTTGAAATCCGAAGGCGCGTAATATTTTACGGATGGTAGTCCTTCCACTTTCTTTTCCTCTCTTACCGCTTTAACCAAACCTAGCTTCTTCAAGCCGCCGAGGTGCAAATACGCAAGCGGATAGGGTAGCTTGAGTTGTTTGGCAAGGGCATAGACATTCTTTGGGTCTTCATTGAGCGAAGCAATCATTTTCAGTCTTATTGGGTTTGCCAAAGCCTTCAAGATTCTCACCGTTTCTTGGCTTTCTTGTTCATTCACAGCGTCTACCTCGATGGCAGCCTAAGCTCTATATAATATTGAACTGATATATAAGTTTTTTCTGATATACAGGCTAGACGTAACCCAACGTTCTCGATCCTTCAAAACGAAGCCGTGGTTTGGGAAAGAGCCCATTCCCGGTAGTCCGAAGCTGAGCAATGCGCAAACCCATCGCAATCTCCACGAACTCTCTCAACGTTTGACTGGCAAACTCCCATGTTGGGTTTCCGTATCTCACGCCGTTGCACATCGAATCCACGTAAACGTACGCTTCTCTTTCGCCGAGCGCGTACGCAGCTTCGCGCGCATTGCCATACTTTGGTATGCTAAGAATCTTGAATGGCCAAAGTTGGCATGCCTTAGGCTTCATGTGTTGCAGTCCACATCGGCATGAGCCAGAAAAGGAATTCAAGAAGACGCAAGAACCGTCTCCCTCTCTTTTTATGAACAAATCGCCTACGCCTGAAACAGTACGGTCTATGCCATAGTTTTTCACTATTTTGAGCCATTCATGAAAGTTGATGACGACGCTGTACAGTCTGCAACAGTCACCACAGGCAATGCATCGCCAGTCTGCAATATTGCGCCATGGAACAAAGGGCATTTTCTTTCACTTGGGGATTCAGAGCAGGTCGTCCGTTATTAAGCCTATTTGCAGAAAGGTTTCAGCTTCTCCACGATTTCCCTCGGAATCTGGGTTGCCTTTCCAGCTTGCTTGTCTGCTGCCACAACCACCACGTGCCCGGTCGCGAGTAACATATTGGTTTCGTTGCTGACGATTCTGAATCCGTACTTCACTGATTTTTCTCTGAGCTCTTCTACAGCAAGTTCTATTTCGAGCAGATCGTTGAATCTTGCGGTTTTCTTGTATTGGCAGAGAGCTTCGACTCTTGGAAACCAAAGCCCTTTGGTTCTCAAGTCTGTAAAGCTGAATCCCAAGTGCCTGTAGAAGTCTTCCTCTGCTCTTTCGAATAGTTTGAAGTAGTTGGAATAGTGAACAACTTGTGCAGCGTCCGTATCGGCCCAAGTTACTCTGTAGGAAGTTCTGAAAACCTTCGACGACATATTCCTATCAGCTTGCTCAAAAGTCATGTTTTCCGGTATAAGTAGATTGTGTGCGATGGATATCCCAAGTTCGGATTTTCGCAGAAGTTATCGATTTTGATGGGTTTCCATCCCACGATCTCATAGTCATGAGAAATTATGCGCACGCCGCGTTCCAATTCAACCTCAAGCTTGGGCTTGATTTTCTCGTTAGCGCTAGTCGTCAGGTACAAGAAGATTACATCCGCGCTTGTTAGGTCTACGTTGAACATGTCGCCGTTCACGATTGTTATCCTGTCCTGAAGCCCCTCTTCATAAACATTAGCCAGCGCCTTCTTGACAAGGTCTTCCCTAAGCTCCACGCCTACGGCTCTTGCGCCAAAGTCTTTCACAGCTATGATCACGGCTCTCCCATCTCCTGAACCCAGGTCAAAAAGCACTTCCCCGGCCTTCAACTCGGACAACACAAGCATCTGGCGTATCACTTGTGGCGGGCTCGGGACGTAAGGCGCAAGGTACAGACAACTGGCCTCCAACCTATTGGTGTTTGCTGATGGGTGGTTCAGGTGCTTAGGATGTGGTCGCGTTGGCAGCCACGAATATTTGTGGTCACAGCTCAAGACGCACGCCCCATCGTTCGCTCCAGCAGAGCGAGTACAATGGAGGCCGCCGCGGCTCCCGAAACGAAAGGAGGCAATAGATGACCTTATCTGGCAATCCCATCAGGTGCTTCTTGACATCCCGAGTCGGGGGTGGTATTTGCAGAATAGAGGTCTGGAAGGACGCATCATTCCTTGTAAGTTGGGCTGGTATGATGGCTGGATCACTGTACCGATTTTCGATGGCGGGGATGAGCCTCAAGGCGTTGTTCTTCGGGCAGGTCCCCATATACAGAAGGTTTCTGGGGAGAGGTTTATCCAACCGGTGGGTCAATCCCCATTACTCTACGTTCCAGATTGGAAACTTCTTCATGACAGCCGAGGGCTTATCGTGGTATA
>JBGOYR010000079.1:0-5342 GCA_041479765.1 Bathyarchaeia archaeon
AACCCCAAGGACCCTTCGCGAGATCGCTGAGGCAAGCTTGGTTGACAAGAAAGATGTTGCTCGATGCTATAGACTTCTGCTCCGTGAGCTCGACGTGCACATGCCAATAGCTGATCCACTGACGTACATTTCAAAGATTGCTGAGAGAACCGGAATTTCAGGAAAGACGCAGGGAATAGCTATACAGATTCTGCGGGAAGCCAGAAGGAAGCGTGCAGCCGCTGGCAAGGACCCTATGGGTTTGGCTGCTGCCTCATTGTACATTGCGTGCTTGCAGAACAATGAAAAAAAGACGCAGAAAGACATTGCTGAGGCTGCAGGAGTAACTGAAGTCACGGTGAGAAACCGCTACAAGACACTGAAGAAACAGCTAAACTTGACGTTACCAGAGTGACAGACAAGATCAATCACTGATCTTCTTTTTCTAACTCCATAACTATCGGACCTCTGTATCCGCATTCTGCGCAGACGTATTTTCTGGGCGCAACGAACCTGTCAAAATCAGTGGACACGCTGATCTTCGGGCTTCCACATCGTGGACAATACTTTTTGGAGGGCTTCCGTCGCTTCATTGCTTTCAGTAAGTCGCCCATGTCTCGAAACAGCTTCATCTTGGCTTTGCATCCTGCTAGTTGCCAGCTACTGCCGCGCGATGTTTTCTGCAGGATACCCCAATTTGACAAGGTATTCGCGGACTCTGTCACGGTGGTCTCCCTGAAGTATTATTTGACGGTTCTTCGCTGTTCCTCCGCAGGCGCAGAAACCTTTCAGGCTCTTGGCCAGTCCTGCGAGGTCCGTGCTCTTGTCATCTATGCCATCCACTATGGTCGTTGGTTTGCCAAATTTACGAGTTTCAAGCCGTATGCGAATTCTTTGCTGCTCCTTCTCGATATCACCGCAAGCGCACAAATCTTTCGGAAGTCCGCATGTTGGACAGATTTCAGCCATTATCCTCAGCCCGTATAGTGCCCAGTGCGATATATAAGACTTTCAAGCCGTGTTTCCGTGGTTTAGGCATGTACGCGTATGCATGTGGAAGCGCTGTAACACTCTTTCTCGCCTTAAGCCGTCTCTTAATGCATTAATAGTGCCGTGCAGAAATGCTGGACAAGACGAGCCAGGTTGAGAGAATGGAGATGTGTGCTGGTTGGGCATCACGACAATGTTGGCAAAACAATCGAGGAACGGGAAAAGGCTGGTTGGCGCCTCCACACTTACGTTTGTGCTGGAAACGTTGCCTTGGCAATGGGCACCAACCACTATTTGCTGTTTGTGAAAGGCGAGTGAGTAGAACGAACAAAGAAGTCTAGAGTTCCCCTGTTTTTCCTTTTAACATAGATGCAGATCCAAGCAACATGGCGACTTCTTCAGTCTCAGAACCACCAATATCATGTTATCTTGAACTTAACAAATGCACAAACACCTTGCGAAGCACGAGACGCAAGAGGCTGATGTCATTCAGCAAGGAGAGCGGTTTCAACGTCACTTTTTAGAGCATCTTCTATCAATAGTCGCTTCCGACTGGAAGTGAACCCAGAAACTAGCACGACTTTCTTTCGAAAGAGCCTAGTCAATTCTTTGATTAGCTCCTTGTTGACCTTTCCTTTGGTCGGTTCTTCTGTGCAGAAAGCTACGATTTCATCAGCTTGTAGGGCAATCTTGAATCCTCTTGCCTTTGGCTTCACTGACACTTTCAGGATTACGCCCCGTTTCGTCTCTGTGATGTTCACGATTTCCGGACAACCTTCTGCCTTGAGTAGTTTAAGTCTATGCTAATAAGGCAATTCCATAGGGAAAAGGATAAGCGACAAATGTAGCTTAGGGCTTGTCAGGCGTTTCGAGATGAAGCATCCATCGGCCTATCTGGATTGGTACATTCACACACCGGAGCTTAGATATGATCTTCGGTCAAGCGGCCTAGCATCGCTGAAGTACGGCGTAAACTTGGGGGAAGTTGATCTGAGCATGAACTACATTCATGGCAACCCTGAGACAGCAGCATTATTGGCAAGAAGATACAACACACAACCTGAAAACGTTTTCATCTCCAGTGAAGGCGCCTCAGGGCAGAACGCGCGCATAATCAGATACCTAGCAGAAAGGGATCCCAAGAAAAACGAGGCAATAATAGAGTACCCCACCTACGAGCCTCTGTTGAGAACAACACAAGACCATTTTCAAAGACTGAAACGACTTGAAAGAAAAGCGAGAGATGGTTACGGATTGGATGTGGATGCGCTCAGGAAACTGGCTTCAGAAAAAACCGGTGTACTTGTACTGACGAATCCTCACGCACCAAGCGGAGCAGTCACGCACAAGAATGAGATCGAAGAAGTGATGGAGGTTGCAAGGGAGTATGGCTTCTTCGTTTTTTGCGACGAGATATACGCCGAGTTTGACAGAGACGCGATACCGACGATTTTCTCAGTTGATCCAGAGTATAGTATCGTTACGACGAGCTTCACGAAGGCATTTGGTTTGGGAGGATTGAAGCTTGGCGTTGGGTTGGCTAAGAAGGAGCTTGTTGATGAGCTTTACACAGATGTTTTGAACACAGTGGGTAACAGTCCTAACATCGTACAGCTTCTCGCTTCAGAGATACTGTCGAAAGGCATGGCAAAGATAGGTGAGCACAAGCGAAAGTGGATCAGATTCAAGGATGAGACAGAGAAATGGCTCAACGAGAAAGACATAGAGTACTTCCCGAACAAGACAAGTGTCACTTACTGGGCGAAGCTTCCGATTAGGGACACGCACAGATGGATAACCGAACATGCAATACCTCGTTATGGAGTTGCGCTGGTGCCGGGAACGTTCTTCCTGTTCAGGAATGGCTACGAACTCACAAGGTCCAACATGGTAAGAATAGGCATCGGCAACGTCAACCCAGACAAACCAAACCTGTCTGAAGCCCTTGAAACTCTTGGAAAAGCGCTCGAAACCTACGAGGTTGACATGCAACAGTAGTTTCCCAACTGACAAAAAGATAAAGCCTTCCAAAGTTTTCATACGATAGACTCCTCAGGAAAAGGAAGTGTGCAGTCAAATGTCCAAGATGATAATATATGGTCAAGCCTTGCTCAAGGGTTTCCCCTTCAAGGCGTTCACGAGAGACATTTGGCTGATCTGTCTCTCCAACATCATAGGCGCATTCGGCGAGGGTCTCTACTTCTGGGTGTTCCCGATATACATTAGAACCTTGCAAGCTGACTACATTCAACTCGGTTTAGTCTTCTCTGCACTCTTCGGAGCTTCAGCGTTGGCGCCACTTCCGGGTGGTTTGTTGGCTGACCGTTTTGACCGCAAGAAGATTCTGATATTGGCTTGGATTCCTTGGGTTCTCTCGCCCCTTGTATATTCTTTTGCTTCGGACTGGACGCAGTTGATTCCGGGCACGATTTTGTGGGGAATCTCTATGATTGGCGTTCCGGCCGCGAACTCTTACATCATAACCTCCGTTGTGGACAAGACGAAGCTTGCGTCAGTTCTTTCTTTTGTTTGGTCCTGTTATTCGTTCAGCTATATTTTTGCCCCTACGGTAGGCGGTTACTTAGCTGCGGTTATTGGGATGCGTTGGGTGCTAAGGGTTTCTGCTTTGCTTACTGCGGTTGCCACTGGGGTCTTCCTTTTTCTTCGTAGCCAGCATCCGAACAAAGGAGAAAGAACGTTTCAGGAATTGACATCTTCAAATGAGGAAAAGAAGCTTTGGCACATGTTGCTTCTCTGGTCGGCTTTCTTCGCCGCGGTCACTTTCTTCATGAGCGTTGGAAGGACTTTCGTGCAGACGTTCCTAGATGAGGTGGTTGGCTTGAACGAGTTCTACATTGGTCTTTTTGGCTCAATCAATTTTGCAGGGATAACGTTCATCGGCATTGCCATGGGGCGTTTGGGTGACAAATGGAAGAAGTCTGGCGCTTTAAGCGTGTGTTTATTGCTTTATGTCGTGTCAATTGTGCCTATGTTCATGATACGCGAAACATCTGTCCTGATGTTTGTCGCATTTCTTTTCGGCGGTTCAGCGGCCACAGGTTCTCTCGTAAGCTCCTTCGTCGGCACCATTGCGCCTGAAAACAAGAGAGGGTTGTGGGTTTCGATTCCTCAGACCTTAAGTCTGTCGGCTGCTTTTGTTGCTCCGTACTTGGCCGGTTACCTTTACACGTTGAAACCAGAATACGCGTTCATCTTTTCCGTCAGTGCTCTTCCTCTTCTGATGCTCTTTGCATTAGTAAAACTGAAAGAACGGTCGTAGAGAGATTACCATGAACACCTAGACAGCCATGGGCACAAACAGTCACATTTGCAGGAGTGAAAAGATAGATTCACTCAATGAGTGACGGCGCAAATCATAAGAATCGATCCAAGAGATATCATGAACGGTGAATTCGTACTGTAGTCTTCATTGAAGGGCAGGAGTCAACATGATAAGAGTCAGTGAAAAAGAAGTAGAAGAACATCTGAAAAAATGGCAAAACATCCTAAGACTAAGAGATTGGGACGTACTCGTAAGAATCGTGAAAACCAAATGGAGGAAGTCCGGAGACATAAAGATCGATTTAGACGACAAGAAAGCGGTTCTTCTGATCAATCATACCCCAAAATGTGAGAAACCGGAAGAGCTGGAAGAGTTAGTTGTTCATGAGCTGCTTCATGTGAAACTCTATGGAATGGACCAAATGATAGAAGAACTTCTATCCATCGTCTATGGCAAGAAGGAAGATTCGAAACGAGAGTTTGCCATCACGCAATTCATGACACTCCTAGAATCCACTGTTGAAGACTTGACCAAAGGGTATCTGGCAGTGGCTAAGAGTCAAAACAGCCTTTCCTTTGGAAGACTGAGAAAAAGCATTGATGAAGAACTCGGGAATAGCTAGTGCTTCGTTTTTTCTGCGAACATACAAAATGTGTAATCATCACGCTTGCAGACAGTACCCATTATCTAATGGCATTGTCTGATCTTTTCATTTCAACTGTAACTCTTTTCGTTTCCCCTTCTGCACTGTGTGGAAAATGCCGCAAGTCATAAGAAAGTGGGCAAAAGATAGACTTTGGTGGTGTAAGGGTTTGCTTGAAGGAAAGAACATCAACCTTAGACTAATGGAGAAAGAAGACCTGTCAACCCTGCAGGAATGGGATAATAATCCGGAGTTTATGGGTGAATATGAGCCTTTCAGGCAAGAGACAAGAGCGGATCTGGAAAGAACTTACGACAATCTAAAAGATGCACAATGGTTCTTTGTACAGAAGAAGGATGGAACAAAGATTGGTTACGTAGCTCACTTTCTGGCAGCAGGAGAAATAGAGCTCGGATACTTTATCATGCCCAATGAGAGAAAGAAGGG
>JBGOYR010000080.1:0-5303 GCA_041479765.1 Bathyarchaeia archaeon
AACCCTAGAGGATGGCAGACTTCTCAAAGTCTTGCTGCTCTAGTTCTTCTCGCTTTTCAAGAATGCCTTTCTTGCAGTTGTCACGTACCCGACAAAATCCAATTGCTTGCTTTCGTTCCATTCAAGAGGCTGTCCGACTCTCTCATACAGCTTCTTCATGATCAGTATTTCTATGAATTTGGCTCCTACCCCGAAAATCTTCTCAAGTCCCGCTTCGAAGCCTTCAAGGTGATCCGGAATTTCTTTTTTCACGACCTTGAACTTGTTTTCAAGATGGAAATAGATGGCCTGTCTAGCTGAATCGCCGAGCGAAGCTAAAGCACCGTCCACCGCGTCCAGCAATATCTTGTCGAAAGCTTCCTTCACCAACTCCTAAACTCCTCTAAAGGCCCTCCTCACGGAAACACGAGACTACTATAGAATGCAATGAATTTTTAAATCTAATCCCTAGTTTCGGACACGACAAGTTGAGTTCTTCCGCAAGTCATAAAAGCTGAAGCTTTGAGAGATAGAAACGATGTGACATGAGAATGAAACGCATGTGTTTTGTAGGTTTCCTAGCCATACTATTCATCATGCTTTGTGCGGAATTCGATCCGAGTGCAGCAAGTACTTCCGCAACAAAAGCTGTCTCTCAAATATACGGCGTAGAAATGCTGTGGAACAACTCCATGCAAGTAAACGACGTAGCCGTGTCAAAAGACGGCAAATACCTAGCCGCCGTGAACGGCACAGGCCTATACTATTTTAGTTCAAGCAATTCAACTCCCAGATGGTGGTCTCCCTCATCAGGCCAAGTCCTCTCCGTAGCCCTATCCGCCAACGGAGAATACGTGGTCGCAGGCAACAACAGCGGATACATAAACTACTTCAACAACTCGAGAGCCAGAACAAACCAACAACCCTACCCAACATGGACAAGTATGCACATGGGAGGGCCGATAGAACGACGCACACTCGACATGTCAGACAACGGAGAATATGTCACGCTGGGCGGAACAGGAGTGAACATGTGGTACTACGCCAGATGCACAGCAAGATCAGGCATCGAGCAAAACCCAACGTGGGAAGAATATCTGTCTTCTGAGATCAGAGCAGTTGACATATCGCCAAACGGCAAATACGTAGCCGCAGGAGGAACAGGACCCAGTGGAGGATTCGTAGCGTTCTACAAAGACGCCAACAACGAAACCTCACTCCCAACCAACCCAACATGGCACGCCACAAGCATGATAAATAGTACCATAGTAGATTTGGCAGTTTCCGACGACGGCTATTCTGTTGTAGGAGTGTCTACCTTTTCCACGCTCTACTACTGGGCAAACGCCACAACATTGACCAACGATCCAAACGCCACATGGACGTATGACGATGGCTTTGGATGCGTGGACATGAGTTCCAACGGCAACAGCGTCGTAGCTGGCGACTATTCCTCGCAGAACTTGACCTTCTGGACAAACTCCAAGACCAGACAAGGACCCCAAACGCCAGACTGGACTCGGCTCAATTCCACAAGCGTGCTCGACGTAGCCTTGAGCGACGACGGAGAACTGATGGCAGCCGCAATACAGACAAGCTCCTTTGACTATAAGGCATATTTCTACCTGCCTAATGGCACGATGCTAGGCGAATTCAGCCTGCTTCAGAACAGCCCAATAGTTTCCATGTCCGGAAACGGAGCCACAACTGCTGTAGCAGGTCCAGGCTATGATAGCCTTTACGTGTTCGGTTTGACACTGGACAAGACTCCACCATTAATAGACAATGTTCACCAGCAGCCAACCAATGGCAGCGTCCACCCAGAAGACACAGTCATGATTCTCGCAAACGTCACTGACGACCTGAGTGGCGTGCAACAGGTGCTCCTAAGCTTCAACAACGGCAACGAAACCTGGTTCGTCTACCTCATGCAAAACTCCCAAGGAACCCAATACAATGCCACAATCCCACAATACCCATACTGCACCTACATAACTTACGTAATCATCGCCGCAGACAACGCCAACAACACCATCACAACCCAAGAAATGGGCTACACCTACCAATACCACGTAATCCCAGAATTCCCACATGTACTAGTTGCTCCATTGTTCGCCATAGCAACACTGTCAGCAATTACATTCCATAAACGAAGAAAAACCTTGTCATGATCTAGTCCGCCCTTCTTCCAATCCAATGCGAATCTGCTTTTGAACATGAAAATCTGCTAATTTCGGAGTCCTGAACCACTCTGACGAAAACATGATGCGTTCGGCAAAGCAGCTACATAGACAGCCAACTACACTTAGGCAAGAGCTTTCAACCCATCCAACACGTTCTTCAGGCCCTGCCACAACGCATCAGTAGACAGTGGCATAGCCGACTCCTCATGCACGTTTTCACCAATGACTGCAAAGCAAAAGAAAGTGGATGGTGTAGCTTCTTGAAGTGAACGCGCTTCTTATGCTCCATATCACAACCATGCCAACACTTGTCATGCTCGCTGGGGATATCACTGGTTACCAGCATTTGAAGCAGGTTTCTTATCATGCCTGCGTTAATATTTCGTTAAATAGTTGTTGAGACTCTTGAATGGCACAAAAGTTTGACTTTTGAACCAATTGTGGTCTTTGTTTGGCAAAAAAGCAAAATTTAAGTCCTACGATGTACTTAATTATCATGTGAGTCCCATGATTCTTCTTCGAGGAGAAAGGATACATCTGCGACCGCTCGAACCATCGGACCTAAAAGAATTCTTCCGATGGATAAACGATGCTGAAGCGGCAGGTGAGTTTGACGTTTTTGGAATAACAAGCTGGGCTGACTTGGAAAAATGGACAAGAGAACCATCCGGACCTTACGAGTTTTCCGCCCTTGTCATCGAGAGGAATAGCACCAAAGACAAAGTCGGAGTCGCCGTGCGCTACATTTCTCATCCAGTCATGTGCCACATGGAAGTCGGATTTCAGATATGGGACAAGAACGAACGGAACAAGGGGTACGCTACTGAAGCAGCGAGACTACTGGTTGACTATCTGTTTACAACGAGAGACCTTACCAGAGTCCAAGCCACAACACACGTGCTGAACAAGCCTGCCCAACGGGTTCTAGAAAAATGCGGCTTCGCAAGAGAAGGACGACTGAAAAGCGCCTTGTTCACGAACGGAGAACACCATGATGCATACGTCTACGGCATAACCAGACGAAAATGGAAACTGTTGAGAAACAACGGAAACCACTTGAATAGCGAATCACCAAGCACCATAATCAGCCCCATGATGTAAGTCAGCAAATCGAAGGGTTTCAGCCTTGAGACAGATCTTTTTTCTGATCGGCGCTGTTCTATTTGCACGCTCACTCCTTTCTCTTTTCCACTACTTCGCCACTTGTTTGTTGAAAGTATGTGCTCATGCTGCAGTGGTTGGCGTCGAGGCGGCAATACTGGCATTGGCCAACGACATTCTTGGCTTCTTCTGCGGATGGATAGGCATAGCTGGAAGCTTGCCAGTGGCTATCCAGAGATTCAGGAAAACCCAACTGGAAGATTTCAGGGCAGAACCCCTGAGTCAGGCGATAGCATGAAACAGAAAGCAACGAGACTGACATTAGCTCTAACCACGCTTCTCTTGCTGCTCTCATTTCAAGCACGCATTGCTTCCTGCTGGAGCAACGGCGGCGTAAGCGCCGATCCTGAGCATCCGGACTATGGGACACACGATTGGATCGCAGAGCACGCGCTGGAATGGCTGCCCCTTCAAGAAAAGCAGCACATCCTCGACCACAAAGAAGCGTACGTATATGGAACTGAGCTGCCGGACAGACCAAAATCCTCAGGCGGTATGGGTGACTCGCTCTGGAATCACAGCGTGTACTTCCATGCGGATGGTTCGCTACAGAACGATATTGCAGCAGTAAGAGCACAGGAGGAATACGATTCTGCTGCTTGCTACTGGCAAGCAAACAACGCAATCGAAGCCATCAAACATCTTGGCGCAATGACACACTACATTTCGGATGTAGCCGCCTACGGACATGTTATGGACTACTCAACCGACTGGGGAAACGAACACAACCACAGCAACTACGAAGGCAACGTCACGAAAATAACAACCTCGTACGACAGCCAATTCGACAAGTACCTCCAGTTCGACGGGAACCTAGACAGTGTATCGGCCTACAATGCGACGCTCTTGTTGGCTAACGACACGACATTCGACCTAGACGGCGACTTGAACTGCACTTGGATGGATAAAAACTACGACTGGAACGACCCAGCTTTCGAAAACAGATGTGGAGAATCACTCAACCTAGCCACGAACATGATTGCTGACGTTTTGCACGCGTTCTACATACAAGTAATCGTTCCAGAGTTTCCCCCAACCCTGCTTCTGCCAGTGTTCATGATTCTAGCATCGATTGCGGTCTTATTCACAAAGAATAAGACATCGAGACTCGGAGTCTCTGGAATCGTCAGATCCCGAAGGCGTCGTGGCGGATGAACAGACACGCCGGGAAGTGAAGACCAGTCGAAATCGTCAGTATTAAGGAATCTGGAAACGACACATTGAGACTCATGAGGTTAGTGATTGCCGACGCAAACCAAGATCAAGCCTTCATTCAAAGTAGTCCAATCGCCATTATGATTACTACTGATTCAGAAGATGAGAATCCGTTTCGCAAGCCAGCGATTCCTGACAAGTCTTATAAAGACGTTTCTCACTTCGTACTTTCACCAGTTTCACAGGAAGATTTGGGGATTTGCCAACAAAGCATAGAACGGAAAGAGCTGGAATCGGCAAGACAGCCATAGCTGGAATAATCATTCTCACAATCATAATTGCAGCAATGGCATACGCGGTGCTTGCTCCGCGACCGCTCGTCCATGACATCGCCATAGCCAGGGTGGTTCCAGACTCAGCCGCAGTTCCTCAAGGCCTAAACATAAAAATCAACGTCACCGTCAAGAACCAAGGCAGTTTCCAGGAAAACTTCAACGTCAGCATAGCCCTTCCCAAAAACTCCTCCACTCAGACGCTTACCCAGAAAGTAGCCAATCTATCCGCAGGCGTTGAAAAAATGCTCACTGTTGACTGGAACACGGCAGGCATGTCTACAGGCGATTACCATATAAACGTGACCGCAACTCCGGTCGAGAACGAAACCGACACGGCAGACAACAGCCTAAGCACTACGTTAACATTGTCAAACAGAGTCATGCTCAGAACAAGCATGGGCAACATTACCATCGAACTGTTTAACGACATGCCCATCACATCAAGGAACTTCAAGAACCTGACCTGGATACGCGTTTATGACGGAACCAT
>JBGOYR010000081.1:0-5290 GCA_041479765.1 Bathyarchaeia archaeon
CCTTTGCGCTGAAAGAGTTTGATGGCGACGAAATTCTTCTGGCCACAAGGCTCGATGGAAAACAGCTTGAACAGGGCCTTGGGTTTCCTTTGCGGTTGGTAGTTCCCAGCAAATACGCTTACAAAAGCGCTTTGTGGGTTACGAGGATACGTTTCATGCTTGAGAAGGAGCTTGGCTACTGGGAGAAACGCGGCTACAGCGACACTGCTGACGTGTGGAGGAACGATAGATTTTCAAGATGAAAAGAGAAATGGAGGTGTTAGCTTGGCGAAACTTAACGTGGGCGATAAGGCGCCGGATTTTACGCTTCCTTCGAATGCTGGAGAGAACATTGCTCCTTCACAGTTCCTAGGAAAGAAGAACGTTGTCCTCTTCTTCTATCCAAAGGACGAGTCCAGAGGATGCACCAAGGAAGCATGTGCCTTCAGAGACAGCTACGAGGTTTTCAAGGACTTGGGTGCAGAAGTCTTGGGCATAAACGCTGGCGATTCAGAATCGCATCAGGAATTCGTCAACAAGTACATGCTACCGTTCAAGCTGCTGGTTGACAAGGACAACAAGGTTCGACAAATGTATGACGTCCCCTCAACCCTGGGCATAATCCCCGGCAGAGTCACGTACGTCATCGACAAGAAAGGAATAATCAGACACATATTCTCATCACAATTCCAACCAGAAAAACACATTGAAGAAGCTATAAACGTATTAAGAACCTTAGAATAGTGACCTGCGAGCTTGATGGATCTTGCAGACTATGATTTCGTCATCTGCTCCTAAGAAAACCTTGGCCATCTTACTACAAAGACAGGTAGAGGTATCTCCAAGTCCCGCTTGCATATGGCCGTTTTCTTATGAAGACTAGATGAATCACACTGGCTTGGAACCATGACTAAGGAATGTCCTATTGTGGTTGCTCTCTTTTCTTCATTTCATTGTAGAGGTATTCAAAGTAGTAGTATATCGTTGGGTCATTGAGTTGCTTTCTGGCTTTTGTCACTCCTGTCTCCATCTTTTCCCATGCTCTTGCGATTGCGCCACCGAACAAGTCTTCAATCATTCTGGTGTCTACAAGCTTTCTTTGAAGGAGAATACCTATACCCTCGAAGAACAAGCACACTTGATTCACTTCTCGAAGCCCAACTTTCTTGTCAAAGTCATAAATGTCGTCTATGCTCTCGAAGACGCTGGCTTTCGCTCTTACTTTCGCCCACGCATCTTGAAACTCATTGCTACTGAACGTAGCATACAGCCTCATAACAAGGTCTGTTTGTCTTGATCTGGTCTGATGTCTAATCTGAAGAATGTAATAGATGGCTGCAATGAAAACACCTGAAGAAGCAACAGCGATAGAGACCGTCTGAATTTCACTCATTGTTAACACCAGCATTGCTGGAATAAGGTAATGTTTGACTCGTTTCAGCTATAACATTTCCGCAAAACCAAAAACTACCTTGCAAGCATTGACAGAAACGCACTCCGTTGTTCGGATAGTTTCTCAGTCACTCCAGCCATGCGTCTCTCTGCCTGTCTTGCCATTCGATTATCCTGAGGGTCTTCACGTCAAGGTTAGTTAACCACTGCTCTTTCAACGCATATGCCTTTTCGTTCTCCTCAATCTCGTTTCTAAAACTCTCCCAGTCATTAAGAGTCTCAAATTCAAAAACCAGCACCCTTCCATAATGGAACGAGTCGCCTCCTAAGGCTTGTGCATAGTATCTCATCGATTTCAGCTTGAACCGTTTAGCGTTTTTGCGCCAGTGATTCATGTTTTTCTTGATGCTTTCTTCATGCTGTTCCATACGGCCTTGAATCATAGTCCAGGTCACGATTATGAACTCGGCCACAAGCAACCCCTCGTTACTTAATCCATTCGTTCAGCTATAGCCTTTGTGCAGAATCAAGTGTCAGCGGTTACTTGGCTGGAGAAAGGCTTCCACCAATAATAGCGCGAGAGGTGGATTCGAACCCACGGAGGCCTTCGCCAGAGGATCTTAAGTGAGGGCCAGATAGATTATCGCGATTCTAAGCAGGACTTCGTGGCTTGGTTGCACAGTTGCGGCATAAACTGAGATCATCACGCCAAGACCCTCATTCGGATGTTTGATAAAGCTCGCTTTAGTCTGTGCATGGCTCGTTCTGCATTATGTCTGTTTCCACCAGATCTTCTGTGGAAAGCTGGCGGGAAAGCTTGGTTACGGCGCATTCTTCTCCGGTCCACCACATGCACCTGGTGTCTAGACAACCCATTTGGTATCCGTCTTTCATTATCATAGGGCATTTCCGCCGATGCTGATTCGACGGATCAGAATACAAGCTTACTGCTCTTTTGATGCGGTTTGACGCACCGTTCAATGATTCTTTGTTCAGGAACTCGGCAACTCCTTGGGAGTGCAGAAGATCGGTTATTGAGACCAAGCCCACGAGTCGCCCGTTCTCAATCACTGGGAGTTTCTTAACGTTTTTCTCAAGCATCAGTTTTGCAGCGTCGCCTGCACGCATGTTAGGTGATGCTGTGACCAGCGGTTTTGACATTATGTCGACAACCTTTGTTCTCGCAGGATCTCTCGATTTGTGTATGACACGTTTCAACATGTCTCGTTCAGTCAGGATGCCGACGGGTTTTTCACAATGAACAACAACCAGACAGCCGATGTCATGGAGATTCATAAGCTCAACGGCTTTCTTCACAGTGGCACTTGGGTCCACGGTCACTACCTTGTCAACCATGATCTTCCTGAGCTTCTGCGACATCAACACACCTAAGACGTGAATGTTCTGTCTCTCTTAATATTAAGAACTGTGAAACCAGAATTCAGATTCGCATTAACACCACGCTACGACTAAGTCTTTAGAAAATGGCCTTATTAGCGCGATTTCACGTTGGCAATATGCGAATAATCCGAAAGGCATTCGGAGAAGCTAACCTTTCCTTCACAGCCATTTGCTCATCTTCAGGAAGTCTACGCCCCACCATTCTTTACGTAAATATGCTTCTGGTACAAACCCTAGTTTGAGGTAAAGGTTCAATGCGGGAACTAGGACTGGAAGAGTGTACAAGGTTATCTTGTGACATTTTTGCTCCCTGCAATATTCCACGATATGATTGAGTAGAGCTTCACCTAGTCCTTTTCGTTGATGCGATGGTTGAATACATATGGACGAAAGCAGAGCAAGACCCCCTTCCTTTTCGTTGCCCCGCAGCATTCCTCCTATTGCCACTCCAACGATTCCTCCTTTCTCTTCGACTACAAAAAGGAAATCGTTGGGTTCTTGAATCCGCTTCTTATAGTTCTCAGGAGTATTTCGTGAAAAATCGAATTCTAAGGCCTTGCGTGGATAGTAGTTTCTCTCATAGCGATTCCATACATCTTGAAATGATGCCAGAGAAACCCTTACAGCATCTTCGGCGTCTTCACCACTCATTCTTCGCACTGTGGCCATGTTATCACATCAACAGATTCCAGTTTAGACAAGTGACAAAAAACGGATAAATGCTTGCCAAGGGCAACTACACTATAGGCGCTTATGCTTGGCCTGTTCCAGGCGAAACAGACATCGCCGGCAACCTGTTTTCTGATAGTTGGATTTTCGTGTCAATCCCAGGCGACATAAATGCTGACAGAAAAGTAGATCTCAGGGATGTTTACGCAGTTGGGAAAGCTTTCGGCGCAGTCATAGGCGATCCAAGGTACAATCCGAACCTCGACATCAACGACGATGGAAAGATCGACCTTAGGGATTACTTCACGGCATGCAAGAACTACGGCAAATCATGGTAACGATTTAGAACGATCCTCTTTTTTCCATACGAACCGTGTGCGCACGCGCTAGCACCTGGGCAATAGTAATTAAGAATCAAGAGACTTTGAATATTATATGGGAGCTATCAGTAGCGTCAGTATCAGTCGGGATCTACTACAAACAATCTTCGTAAGTGCTAGGCAACTCCATCCAAGAGAAACGATTCTCCTTCTTAGGGGCGAAAAGAACAAAGACTCCGTAGAGATTACCGAGCTCGTTGTTCCTCCACTAGCGACCTACGGACGAGGCTTTGCCCAGATCCGGCTTCACATGTTACCGATCGACTTTTCGATAATCGGAGCTGTACACTCTCACCCTTCCGGAAATCTAACACCTTCTGTCGCCGACTTGAACCATTCAATCGGAAAAATACTCATCATCGTAGGTTTTCCTTTTGCAAATGAAGGAAACGTCGCAGTGTACAATCGCGACGGAGAAAAAATAGCATTGAAAACAACGAGCGCTTAGGGGTAAAGGACGCACACACTGATTCCATAGAAAGAGGCGCGCTAGACCTAAAAGACTACTATACAACGTGCAAAAACTTCGGCAAATCATGGGTAGCCGCGCAGAGCAGATGCCATAGAAGATTAGCTCAGAAATGTTAAGAACTTGGTCAAACTAGTAGAGATGTGGGAGATGGCAAGTTGCTGAAGAAAATCGCTTCTGGACTTATCGCAGTTCTTCTGATAATGAGCTTCTCAATCACAGAATTCAACGCCCGCCCCGCTGTAGTTGGTGACACTTATGAGCAGACGGTTTTTTGACAGAGTCGAATGCGGCGGCTGCATCGATAAAGACAGCAGCTACTGCTGGGGTCAATGCCCCTACAACGTCTGGAAGAAAGAAGCATTCTAACGCGCAGAGGGCTTTTGCTCGCGCGCGTAGAACTAATATGTCCGTTCTCACAAATGTATATTGAAAAGCTGAGTGCGAGCGCACACGTTGGAGAGAGGCTAACAATGAGTTCTAAGCGACGAGGGAGACCGCGAGAGTTCGAGTGGACTGAATTCATAGGACTTGATGAGAACCATTCGTCTGAAGCGCAGTTCTTGAAGCTGGCAAGTGTAAACAACTCTTTGATGGCGAGTCTTGCAGTTTCAGGGTGTCCTCAGTGCGCGGGCAGGAGCTTCAGGCTTCGTCATGACAGGAAGCATGGCAACGTACGCTTCTATTGCCCAGAATGCAAGTATGAGACTTCGTTCTACATCAAGAAGCCGCCAAAGCATGAGCTTCAGGCAATTCCCGTTTACGACAAGAAAGGTGTACTCGTCGGCGAGAAAGTTGTGGACAGGTTTCACGAACAAACAAGGCGAGAGAAGGCCGATGCAAGTGTGCTGAGGGCCGAGCAGAAGCTGGATTTGGGCGGGGAATGGTTTGATGGTACATCCGGAACTAACTCGCAGAATCGTTGTTTAACTCGTGAGGAGGCGCTTGAGCGCATAGTACGAAGGCGAATGAAAGCCCAAATGAAAGCCGTGCTGACTGA
>JBGOYR010000082.1:0-5255 GCA_041479765.1 Bathyarchaeia archaeon
ATTGTTGATCTGCTATGACCCCCTGAAGATCACCTATGAACAGCTGGCGTTCCGAATAAAAGACGTTGAAGAGAGCTTGGAAAGGGCAATCAAGGAAAAAGAGGGGCGACGATTTGTCGTGCCAGTGATCTATGGTGGAGAATATGGGCCGGACCTTGACTTCGTGGCCAAATCCCACGGGTTGACTCACGAGCAAGTAGTGAAATTGCATTCCAGTAGGGAGTATAGAGTTTATATGATAGGATTTGTCGCTGGCTTTCCCTACTTGGGCGAAGTTGCAGATGAAATCGCGACACCGCGTCTTGAAACGCCACGGCTAAAAGTTCCAACAGGCTCGGTAGGCATCGCAGAAAAACAGACAGGGATATACCCTTGTGAAGCTCCAGGCGGATGGCGGATAATCGGAAGGACTCCAATAAGCCTCTTCGACCCGCTGGAACAGCCGCCAACACCGTTGAAAGCTGGAGACGTCATCAAGTTCAAAACCGTTTCGGAAAAGGAATTCAGAACAACAGAAGGGTATAGCCTGAGCATTTCGACGAGGAACATGAAAGAATGAGAGTTTTCCAAACGCTCAAACCTGGGCTGTTCACAACCGTCCAAGACATAGGAAGACACGGTTATCTCAAATATGGTGTTCCCATTTCAGGTGCGATGGACCAATTTTCTCTCATCATAGCCAACCTTCTGGTCGCGAATAACGAGAATGCCGCAATCCTCGAAACAACCCTCATTGGCCCGGAATTCCAGGCCTTAGCTGAAGTGCAACTAGCCATAACTGGAGGCAACTGCACACCAAAAATCAATAACCACACGGCACCGATGTGGCAGACGCTGACTATGCGGGAGGGCGATGTTCTCTCTTTCGGAAAGATGGAAAGCGGATGCCGAGCGTACATCGCAATAAGAGGCGGAATAGATGTGCCGTTGGTGCTTGGAAGCAGATCAACCTATGCCCGCGGTGGGTTCGGAGGAAACTGTGGCAGACAGCTGAAAACCGGAGACACACTTAGCGGCTTTGACACCAAACCGCTACTGAACAAGTACAGACTGCCTGAAGAGCTGATACCGCGGTTTTCTAGTCATTTCAAGGCAAACGTGGTTCTTGGTCCCCAAGCAGAAATGTTCACAGAGAAAGGAATAGAGACATTTCTTTCAAACCAGTACAGAGTCACGTTAGAAGCTGATCGTATGGGTTACCGACTTGAAGGCTCAACGATAGGGCACAGGGGAAAGGCAGACATTGTTTCCGATGCTCTCTTGCCAGGTGCGATTCAGGTTCCGAAAAACGGTAAGCCGATCTTAATCATGAAAGATGCCCAAACAACCGGCGGATACCCGAAAATCGCCGTAGTGGTTGCCTCTGACCTCTCCAGTCTCGGACAAGCCAAGCCGGACGACAGAATAGAATTCTCCAAAACAACAATAAGCCAAGCCCATGAGAAATCGCTCCAGTTGCGGAGATCACTTGACGACTTGAGAAAAACCATGAATACTTGATTCGAAAAAAAGAAAAAAAGGGAACTTATGGTTCTGTTTTTCCGAAGTTCTTGGTCGTCGCGTAGTAGTCTTTGAGGTCTATTTTGTCGTCGTCGTTTATGTCTAGGTTGGGGCTGTACGCGCGGCCTGGAGGGTTGGGTCCTTGTCGGGTAGTACCGAAAGCCTTGCCGACTGCGTAGACGTCTTTCAGGTCGACTTTCGTGTCGCCGTTCACGTCACCGACTAGGCATACTCGAATGATACCGTCTGTGAACGTGTTATCCCCGGTGTCGGTTTCCCCTGCAACTATGTCTGCCTGAGCGCTGATGGTGCGACTGCCAAAGGAATAACTAGTCGTGTCCCAAGTGAACGTTACGACCGTAGACGAGCCGCTTCCCAGTGTGACCAATTGTGATCCTATGACATTAGTGTCTGCAAAAGCTGTAACGCCGAAGGTCTCAGCGAAGTCTCCCTGGTTTTCCACAGTTACGTCAATACGACAAGTCATGCCTTTGCCTACAGTTTCCATAGGTTGGCAACCATACTTTGATGTGGTGACGTTCGTGACGGCAACATCGTGAACACCCGCTGGTGAGGTTGCCACAGCAGCATTTATGAAAGCATGGTATGTTGGGTCGTAGCCCATGGTTTGCAGATAGCCCACTAGCTCATATACTGTAGGTGGATAGCCAGGCGGTGGCGGCTGAATATTCCATGGTGCCACTTGGTAGGCATCTTGTGAGACATACTGAGCGTCATTGTGAACTGGTGATGCATGCGGATATGCATGCGGAACTGGTGATCGTCCTTTGAGGTCTGTTCCTGCTTCGAACGCGTCTTGCCATGGATCACTTATGAGCAGTTCGCTCGCTGTGGAATTCACCCCCGCACAAGTCACCGTATGGCCCAGCTCGAGGCTTGGGTTGTCGTATAGTTTTTGCCAGATACCGGTAAATCGCCAGAATTCCAAGGAGATCTCAACATCTTGGCAAACTTCGGTTTCATTTTCTATCCAAGCAAAAGTCGGGAATGCTACATCATGTACTTCGAACATCCCGGCCACCCCTTGCTGTATGAGGTATTGTCTGATACCGTTAACAGCGTCATTCCAGCGTGTTCCTGTATGGCCGTCACCTGTTCTGATTCCATCCGTATCCATCAAAAAGGCCAAGTTTCTGACGAGCGGATCAACATTTTGTGGATCATGGTCGTCCCAAGGTCCATAGGCGGTCACCAGATTGAAGTGATCACTTATCGCTGGGGGAGGCACAGGCAGCGGGTTGACAATTGACTCGTACTCGGAGTCTAACCACCAAAGCGAGTTAGCGACTGCTACTGGGCTGCACCATGTGTAGATCCCTGCAGCTGGACCCCAAGCATCCTGTTTCTCGTCAAAGTCTGGCATGCCGCTAGGCACATAGTCCGGAAACGCAGGCTTAACATATCCGATCCATGAGTTCGCTGTCGCGATCATGCTTACTGAAATAACCACTGCTAAAAACATTGTAACAGCAATACGTCTAAGATTCTTCATTTTGCCTTTCTCCCTACAAGTTTAGTGGCTATCGAGGGTTAAAAGATTTATGGCACAAAGTTCTATCTGCGCCCAGTTGCTCAGCGGTCAATCGCGTTCTCTGAAACAAAAGGCCCAATTCCCTGATGCTTGGCCAATAATAACAAAAATGCTGGCTCAAACGAAAAGCGACCCAGGAGACGAACATTTATACAAAGCATCCTTCAACAGTGTCTGTCAACGGTGACAACGGTGCCTATACAAACTGGCGTTCACAAAAAAGGCAGCCTATCGCTCTCAGACATCGTGGCCAAGGTCAGAAACGCCAAGGCTTTTTCAAAAGCTGGCGCAGTCGCCATGTTCATTGGCGTAGTCCGCGGCGAGAACGACAAACACGAAAAAGTCCGGAATCTTTTATTGGAGGCTTATGAAGAGAAGACAGATGAAGTCTTAACGGAGATCTGTGACGACCTGAGGAAGAAACCAGGCATAGTGGATGTTCAGATACATCATTTGCTGGGCGAGTTCGAAGTTGGCGAGGATCTTGTGTATGTTTTGGTTGCCGGCTCTCATCGGAAGGATGTTTTCTCGGTCTTGGAAGAGGCCGTGGAACGGTATAAGAAGGAAGCGCCGATCTTCAAGAAAGAGTCAACCGTGACTAAGAAAGGCGGGGCCAAAACAAGCTGGGTAACAGAGGACAAAAACACTTACGCTTAAGAGTTATAAACGTACGCTCCCTAGAGTAATATTGACGGGAGAGGTAGAAGATGGAAAAGCGAAGTTATGCATGGTTCGAACGACGCCGCAGGACCAAAGCGTTGGATTTAGCTCAGGAACAGATATCGAAAGCCCTTGACACGGTGACGCTGCTTCATCAAGCGACAAAAAGCATGTCAGAAGGAAAAAAGAAGGAAGGGTTACAGCGCATAGAGAACCTTTTCAAAGCAGAGGAAGAAGTGGACAGGCTGCGAATGGAGGTTTTCAAGGAGCTGACAAAGGGTGCAGCTCTCTTCGCCGACTACCGAGAAGACCTGCTACACCTTGTGAAAAGGCTGGACACGCTTGCAGATCACGTGAAGGACGCGGCAAGATGCATGGAAATGCTTGCAGACGTGAAGATCCCAAAAGAACTTGCCGATAACACAGTATGCATGACTGCTTTGCTTGTTGATTGCGCCCAAACCTTGAGAGGTAGCATTGAGAAGTTGGCCTTGAATTCAGTAGAAGCATTGGGAGGAGCCAAGAAGGTTGATGAAATCGAGCACGAGATCGATGTCACTTACCTCAAAACAAAGGCTTCATTCGTCAAGCACGGAGAACAGATGAACAGCGGTGTGATGGTTATATTTGATGATCTTGTTGAGTTCATTGAGCAGGCTGCTGATATGTGCGCTGACACGGCAGACTATATCGTGATGCTGGCGAGTCGAGAATAAGTCTTCTCGGAATTAATGAATTGTAAGAGCTATGACTAGCCCAGTCGCACCTTCTCTTTTCTCGAAACATGCATTCAGCATATTCTCCTAAGTGTATCTGACATAGCATATTTATAGGTCCTCAGAATTATATCAGAACTGGCTGTCAAGAACGATGGAGCGAGAAAGAAATGTTTGAAGGCGTAGTTTGGGGAATAGTCATTGCTGCTTTACTGGTTATTGTTGCTGTTTTTTTTGTCAGGTGGAGTTACACTGTTGTCCCGCCGCATGAAGCACATGTTGTTGTGTCTAGAGGCAAAGGCAAAAGAGTATTCTGCCCTAGAGTGCTAGAAGGCCAGAAGTTCCAAAGTGCTTATTGGTATGTTCCTATTTTGCAGCAGAGGCTTATTTTGCCATTGGAGAACATTAGAATCGAAATCGACAACATATCGTTGCGTGACCAACTCATGGCAAAGTTTTCGGGCGACATCATATGTTTCTTGAGTGTTGTAGATCCTCTTATGGCCGCTGATAAACTTGGCAGAATTGAGGCAGAAGAAGGGAAGGCAGGCTTTCCGAGAATAGAAGCCGAAATTGGAAAACTAATAGAATCAATAACAAGGAACGCTTCCATGAGTATGGAAGTATATGAAATCATGAAACACAGAGACGCGTTTTCTCAGGAAGTCAAAAAGAGAGTCAATGACCCTCTCAAGGACTGGGGAGTCCAACTGGTTGATCTAGAGGTCATACACTTTAAGGATATCGAAGCCTACACTATCATTAAAGACCTTGAACAAAGGCAAGCCACGCTAATAAACGCTGAAACAAGAAAGCAAGTGGCTGAC
>JBGOYR010000083.1:0-5241 GCA_041479765.1 Bathyarchaeia archaeon
GCATTGAGCAATTGGGGCTGAGCATGTCCAGCGCGTGGCCAAACATGTGCTCAGAGCCGCTACAGGGGCGACTGCTTCCGGCGATGCTCATAGAAACACCGCAGCTTATCAAGGCCTCAAGAAGCACCCGTAGGCCTTCTTCGCAGTCAGGTTTAATCAGATCTGCATTCTCCATTACAAGCTTGGCGCTCATTAGCGCTAGGCTCGCCGCATAGCTTCCATAATACTCTCTTTTGTCTTCATGCGCCAGTTCCCAATCTTTAACTGCGGTGAATTTGGCGATCACGTCTCCGCAACCACTAAGAGCAAAATGCCATGGTGCCTGCATTATTATGCTTGTGTCAGCTATGATGGCTAGGGGTGCGTGAGCCATGACTGAATACGGTTTCTCGAAACCTTTGATCGAGGACAGCGGGCTTGCGATTCCGTCGTGGGAGGCAGTGGTTGGAACGCTGATGAACGGGGTCTCTTGATGTGCGGAACTGCACTTTGCAACATCTATTTTTGTTCCGCCTCCCACCCCAAAAATGACCTGCGGTTTCAGTGCTTTTATCTTATCCTCTACTGTTACGACGTCTTCAGCCGTAGCTGTTTCGACAAGAAACGTGTTGACTTCCATACCGCCATCCTCAAGAAGATCCTTCACGGCTTTTCCGGCGATATCATTGGTTTTAGAACCGGCGATTATGAGGGCAGATTCCTTGAAGCCTAGCCTTCGAGAGATTTCCGCAACCCGCTCGATTGTTCCGTTTCCAACAATGACTTCCCTCGGAAGCTGCATCTGGTGGTGTTTCAAGGACAAATCAATCACGAGCTCGCCGTTCTATTTCCATAGCCATGTACGCTCGAAACCTTTTAAACTCAGCGGTTTCCAATGCAAAAGGCCATTGTTTTGTCCTGTTTCAATTGACCGTAATATTAATAAATCCCATGACTGTGAATACATGATGCTACTTCCTTGTGAAGTAATCTCATGACATGTTTGCATTTTGGGAGAGAAATGAAATGTCAGGCATCGATTCAGTAGATAAACTCGTGCTAAAAGGAACAACCACAGCAGGCGTCGTCTGCAAGGACGGCGTGATACTCGCTTCAGACACTCGTGTGACCATGGGCTTCTACGTAGCTCACAAACATGGAAAGAAAGTGTACAAGATAGATAACCACTTGGGAATGACAATCGCCGGCACGGTTGCTGACGCGCAGTGGACCGTAGATGTGTTAACTGCGAACGCTCAAATGTACCGGATAAACAGGAACAGACCTCTGCCTGTAGCATCAGCAGCAAGGCTAATTGCGAATCTTCTGTTCTCAGCCAGATACGTGCCGCTTCTGACTCAGGTTCTTATAGGTGGCGTAGATGATACTGGACCGCATGTGTTCTCTCTAGATCCGTTCGGCAGTCTCACCGAGGAGAAATGTGCGGCCACGGGTTCTGGTTCACCGATTGTTTATGGTGTTTTGGAAGACAAGTACAAAGAGGGTATGACTGTGAAGGAATTGCTGCCCACGATGATTAAGGCTGTCAACTCTGCCATGAAGCGGGATGCGGCAAGCGGTGACAACTACAACATAGCCGTGATAGATGACAAAGGCTACAGGGAGTTAACGGAGAAGGAGAAGAAGCAGCTTCTAGTCGCTTGAGGAAGTCAGTATCGTGGCGCGAAACTCTGACAAAGACAAGATTGAGATTAGCCAGTACATACTGGAGCATGTGCCGAAAGAGGCTGAAGTCACAAGAATAGAGTACGAGGGACCCACGCTTGCAGTGTATGCAATGCGACCGGAAGCCTTGGTAGAACAAAGCAGTCTTGTTGCAGGCATCGTCAACGTGATAAGAAAGAGGATTGTGATACGCTCTGATCCTTCAGTAAGACTTGTAGAAGAGGAAGCCGAAAAGAAAGCGCGTGAGATAGTCTCGGCTGAAGCTGAAGTAACTGACGTGAACTTCGACCCAAGTCTCGGCGAAATAATAATTGAAGCCAAGAAGCCTGGGCTTGTGATTGGAAAAAATGGCATGGTTCTACAGGAGATAATAAAGCAGACCAAGTGGCGCCCCCAAGTTCTTCGAAGCCCACCGTTGCGTTCCAAGATAGTGACTCACATGAGGCACTACCTTCATTCCGAAAGCAAGGAACGTGAGAGAGTACTGCGAACAGTAGGTGAAAGGATCTTCAGACCGAGAATCTATGAAGTCGGCGATGTTCGAATCACGGCTCTCGGTGGAGTTCAAGAGGTTGGAAGATCATCTTTTCTGATGCAGACAAGAGAAAGCAGTGTGCTCTTGGACTGCGGCACCAACCCCGGTTCTTCAAGACCATTTGAAGCCTTTCCAAGATTCGATAACCCGGCATTTGAGATTGACTCTTTAGACGCCGTGGTCATAAGCCACGCCCACCTTGACCACTGCGGTCTAGTGCCCTTCCTCTACAAATACGGATATGACGGGCCAATCTACTGCTCGGCTCCAACTTCGAACTTGATGACCTTGCTTCAATTGGACTACTTAGACGTGGCAAACAAGCAAGGCGTAACTGCTCATTATGACCAGAAAGATGTCCGCGAATGCGTCTTGCACACAATTCCATTGCGCTATGGTGTGGTGACTGACATTGCGCCAGACATTCGCTTAACCTTGCACAACGCAGGGCATATCTTGGGCTCATCGATGGCCCACTTACACATAGGTGAAGGTTTGCACAATGTCGTCTATACAGGTGACTACAAATATGCAAGAACAATGTTGTTAGAGGCAGCTACGACCGAATTTCCAAGAGTTGAAACAGTGATAACTGAAAGCACATACGGCGGACCAGACGATATTATGCCTTCTAGAACCGAAGCTGAGGAGCGCTTGACCCGTATTGTGAATGCAACTTTGGATCGCAAGGGCAAAGTCTTGATTCCTGTTCCTGCAGTAGGAAGAGCTCAAGAGATCATGCTGATTCTCGATGGTTACATGCGGCGCGGACTGATGAAGGAAGCTCCAGTGTTCATCGAGGGCATGATTTCAGAAGCAACAGCCATCCACACGGCATATCCTGAACATCTGGGCAGAGAGGTTCGTCATAGCATACTGCATGATGAGATCAACCCGTTCCAGTCGGACTATTTCACTATCGTTGAGCATCCAAACGTCAGACAGGAGATAATCGAAGGCGAACCATGTATAATTATGGCCACTTCTGGAATGCTTGAAGGCGGCCCAGTGATAGAGTATTTCAAGAGCCTAGCTGACAATGAAGCAAACACAGTGATCTTTGTGAGCTACCAGATCGAAGGCACGATGGGAAGAAGAGTGCAGAAAGGCCTGAACGAGGTCGCAGTCATAAACAATGAAGGCAAAATGGACGTGGTAAAAGTCAGGCTGCAGATAGAGTCAATTGAGGGCTTTTCAGGGCATTCGGACAGACGACAACTGACAGCATACATCGGCCACCTGCAACCAAAGCCGGAAAGAGTCGTTGTGTGCCACGGCGAGAGGGCCAAGTGCCTAGGTATGGCAAACTTTATTGAAAACAGACTAGGGATTCAGTCATTCGCGCCTGCTGTACTAGAGACTTTCAGGCTGCTGTAGGCACAGGTTCGTTTGAAATAGGCGTTTTCTCTCGCCAGATCTTGACATTTGGAGGGCAGACAACCACTCGTTCCTCGCCCAATCTGGCAATGTCGCCGCCAACGGATTCAGCAAACTGGCACAGTTCATTCACTGCGCGTTTGACATCTTCAATGCTTTTGTCTGCGAGAGGCGTTATTCTCAAAATCAGAATGTTTCCGGTCTTCACTTCATTTCTGACGTCTTCCAAGTCAGCTAAGTCACGAAGGGGCATGGCTTTCAGATACGTTTTGCTAGACGCGTCTTTGGCTTCGGTCGGCTTTTCTTCTTTCTTTGTCTTGCGGAGTATACCGCTTAAACCCGGCAACCTTCTCCTCTCTGCCCTTTTTATCTGCTTTTCTAGAGTTTAAGTGTTTCCTAATTTCACGTATGAATCCTTTATAAGGATTTGACTATTAAAGCGTTTTACCGACCCAAGAGTGTGGATCCACACCATACTAGGCTTCGGCTCCAAGCTCCTTCAGGAAGTTCCATATTCTGTCCCCCACAAAATGAACATTCTTCATGACGATTCCCTGAGTAGCCCCTTCTGCTTCACTCTTGTCGAGTAGGCTCTCTCCTATCGCCAGAGGCTTGCCATACCGCTCATCAACAACAAGAACAAGGTCACCCTTCGCAAATTCTCCTTCAAACCGCCTAATCCCGGGCCTCATAACGTTAGCCCCCTTGCAGACATAAGGTACAGCGCCCATATCAACAACAGCTCTGGGCGCTGATGCAAAGAACTCGCTGAAAACCAACGTTGGAAAGAGGTCGTTTTCTGTCTTGACGAGTATTGACTTGCCGTCTGTGAGGAAGATTTCCGCAAACTCGGTCTCTACGAGTTCTATCTTGGATTTGGATGTCAGAATCCGTTCCAAGCTGATCTTGAGCCTTTTTGCGGCCTGATCCAGCAGGATTTTGGCTTCTCTATCTTTCAGATAGTTTCTTTTGTATTTTTCGGGCATTCTGCTACTCTCTGCGTTCATTTAAACGTGTTCGTCGTGTGTCTCAGC
Organism: Bathyarchaeia archaeon; assembly: GCA_041479765.1. Lineage (GTDB taxonomy): Archaea > Thermoproteota > Bathyarchaeia > Bathyarchaeales > Bathycorpusculaceae > DATKKK01. The sequence continues at coordinate 4,612 of JBGOYR010000083.1, forward strand.
CCGTTTGCTTGGGCCAAACAAGTACTGATATTGGCAGTCTTTGATTAACATTGCCTATTGTGCACTTACGAGTTCCTGGAGATCCTCTTCGCTTAGAATGCCGAAGAACCTTTCCTTTCCGCAGCAAATGGTTGGAGTTCTTATGCCTGCTATTCTCAACCTTAACCTAGTTAGGAAGTTCATGGTTCCTAGGTCAACAATATCGTACTCCAGACCTTTGTTCCTGCAAAAGCTCTCAACCTTTAACAGAGTGTTTCTGTCGTCATCGCAAAGATAGCGGTTTCCAAATAGGCCCGAGAGACGTGTGAGTTCTTTGAAGGCTGTTGACTGGGCTTGAGCGCAAGCGTGCATGGCTCCTTCTTTATCCACAAAACTGACAGTTCCAGGTTTGATTGTGTGAATGTAGACTGTCAGCTTGACCATAGAAATCAGGATGTGATATGAGGTGTCCTTTACTTGAGGTTTGACCGCTTCTTGAACCTTCTCTGCAATCATTGATGTCTTGATGTCTGAATCAATAAACATGCTTTCAGCTGTTTTGCACACCCTATTCAGTTTCTTGCTTCGTGGGCCTAGATAGGTTTAAATGTATAAGTCTAAGTATAGAAGGCGTAATTGTATAGCGTTCGA
>JBGOYR010000084.1:0-5164 GCA_041479765.1 Bathyarchaeia archaeon
AGCAGACACCACTCTATCTTCGAATTTCTTACTATAAAACGCTAGCGCGCGCTTTGCGGATGGACTAATACCTGGAAGGGTTTAGGCTTCTATCGTACTCATACCCAACTGGGTTCGGGTCCGATAGTGGGGCTGCCCGGATTTGAACCGGGGTCTATAGCGCCCGAGGCTACAAGCCTAGACCAAACTAGCCGACAGCCCCTTTGGCTGCAGACATTTATGGGTTTGAGTTATAAAAATAGAGTGTTTCCTTAAGCTTTAAACTCTTGTCTGGTGTAGTACTTCTGCGCTTGGGGTGGTTGGGTTGTCTGTTTCGCGTCGTACGCGTGGCGCTAAGGTTCTTAAGGCGGTTTCGTCGCCCATCAGGTTGCAGATTCTGAACTTGCTCTTTGACAAGGGTTCTCTTTCGTATACTGAGTTGATGAGCGCGTTGAAGATGAATCCGAGTCGGGATGCGGGAAGGTTTGCGTATCACCTGAAGTTCTTGCTTAAGGCGGATTTGCTTGAGGCGGATGTTGAAGCGCGAAAGTATCTCTTGACTGATTTGGGGAAGATGGTTATCGACGTTGCGGACAGGGTTGAACAGAAAGCGTCCAAGCAGAAAGGGATGCTGGTTAGGACCAGCCGGTTTGCGCTTGAAGAGTTTGACGCCAACAAGATCGCAACTTCGCTGACAAGAGAGGCGAAAATGCCTGCTGATTTGGCTCAGAAAGTGGCTAAGGAAGCAGAAAAACAACTGTTAAAGTCGAGAACAAAATATTTGACTGCGCCGCTGGTTAGGGAGGTCGTGAACGCCATTCTGATCGAGAAGGGGTTGGAAGAGCACAGACACAAGCTGACGCGTTTAGGGCTTCCAGTTCATGAAGTTGCCGCCCTTGTGGAAGCAAAAAGCAAAGCATCCGAAGGTTCAGCATCCATATGTGAGACTGCCGGAAAAACAGTCCTCCAAGAATATGCTCTGCTAAGCATTTTTCCCAGAGACATCGCCGATGCGCACCTGTCTGGAGCGTTGCATATCCATGGGTTGGGCTCGTGGATTCTCAAGCCGACCGAAGTGTTTCATGATTTGAGGTTTTTCTTTCAAAAAGGCCTAGACTTAGAACAGATCAGCGCACTTCAGCCTTCTTATCCATCACCCCAGAATCTTGAATCCGCGCTAACCATGGTTCTTAACGTGCTTCTTCATTCAGCCAAAGAAGCAAGCGATATGCAAACGCTTGACTACTTTAACGTTTTTCTGGCACCATTCGCGAAGAGTCTGGATGCATCCAGAATCAAAGAAACTCTACACCTGTTCATATCCAGCATAAGCCAACACGTAACCGTCTCTATAGCGCTAGAGCTTACGATCCCAGATTTTGTCTCTGAGAAGCCAGCGTTCGGACCCTCCGGAAGACCCGTAGGCAAGTATGGGGATTTTGTCGGAGAAAGCCAGTTGTTGGCTTCTCTTATCCTTGAGGTTGCGGCTGAGGAAAGCGCAACTAAGCCGCTCTTGAACCCGAAGATCATCGTGAAAGTACGTTCAGAAGCATTCTCAGACGAAAGGGCAAAGGCGATCCTTCTGAAGGCACATAACTTGGCGTCAGAGAAAGGCATGCTCTATTTCGCTAATCTTTCAAACAGAGACCGAAGGCAATCGGTTTTCTCTGCCTCTGGTTGCAAGCTTGATTCGGACCTGAGTGGAGATTGGGAAATCGACACTTTGCGGACAGGCTGTTTGGGCAGTGTTTCAGTCAATCTTCCTAGGGTAGTGCAGGAATCTGGACGAGACAAGACAAAACTCTTTGAAACTCTGAGGGAGAGATTGGAAATGGCAACCCGTGCTCTGGAAATCAAGCACAGAGCGGTCAGGCAGCACGGTAAGGGCTTGGCTCCTTTTCTGATGCAGGAGGTTGGCGGTGATCAGTACTTCAGGCTTGACAACTGCTCTTGGATAGTGAACCTAACAGGATTCAAAGAGGCTACAGAGACCTTCTGCGAGAAGAGCGCGTGGGGCGACGAGAAGACTCTGGAATTCGCTGAAGAGGTCATGCAGACCGTCGTCACTTTCACGCAGAAAACTAGGAGGAGACGCGGAAAACGCTTGCTCCCGGCCACATTGCCAGACGTCGACGCTTCTGAGAGACTGGCTCAGCTAGACATTGAAAGATATGGCGTCGGGAAGATACGTTTTTCAGGAACAAGAGAGAAGCCCTACTACTCTACGGCCAACAAGATGATCGTTCAAGACGGCAAGCTCTTCTCAAACACGCTGGAGATTGAGCAAAAACTGCAAGGTTCACTCGCGGGGGGCAGTTTTTCTGTGATAGAGCTTGGAGAAGCTGAACACAAGGCGGACGAGCTCGTTACCCTAACTAGACAGATGGCCGAGAGTGGCATTTTGGAGTTTTTCATGTATGACCGCAAGATGACGTATTGTGCCAACTGCAAGAGAAGCTGGTTTGGCTTGTTGCACAAGTGTCCTTCATGCGGAGCCATAGGCACGTTGACGCTTTTCGATAGGTTTGCTCTTGTGTGAGCTCTTGAATGGTTGAGTTCGGGCTATTTTGCCGCGCCTAGTATCAAGGCAAGGAGTGCCATTCTGACGACTATGCCGTTCCAGACCTGCTGGAAGTAGCGTGCATATTGCGTATTGTCGACTTCAGGGGCAATCTCGTCGACCCGAGGAAGCGGATGCAAGATTATCAGATCTTTCTTGGCTTCTTGCAAGGTTTCGAGGTTGATCTTGTAAGAACCTTTGACTTTCGCGTATTCTGCAGGGTCTGGAAAGCGTTCTTTCTGTATGCGTGTGACGTACAAGACATCTATTAGAGGGATGATTTTTTCGAGTCCGGTTCTTTCAGTGACTGTAATCTTGTCTTTTATCGTCTGAAGGACTTCCCGGCGCATCTTGAGAGTCTCGGGCGAAATCAAGTATAGTTCGATGTCGTACAAGCTCAAGGCATAGGCGAGTGAGTGCACGGTTCTTCCGTATCTGAGGTCGCCCACAAGGGCTATCTTAAGGCCGTTGATCTTGCCTTTCTCTTTTCTTATGGTGTACAGATCTAAGAGGGCCTGTGTTGGATGCTCCTCTGCACCACTGCCACCGTTGATTACTGGGACCTTGGCGAATTCCGCGGCAAGTCTGGCAGCGCCTTCGAGCGGGTGCCTTACGGCTATTACGTCTGCGTAGCTTTCAACAGTGCGTACGGTGTCGGCGAGGTTTTCACCCTTTTTGACTGAGGCCATCTCGGCTTCTGCGAAGCCTATCGCTGAGCCGCCCAATTTATGCATGGCTGACTCGAAGCTCAGTCTGGTGCGCGTGCTTGCTTCAAAGAATAGCGTGGCGAGGATTTTTCCCTGTAGCATTTGTGAACCTCTTGTGGCTAGGGGTTCCATGGTCTGAGCGGTCTTGAAAATGTGGTTAATTTCCTCAAGAGAAAGGTCTTTGATCGATATAATGTCTCTGTCTTTGAATTCCAATTTTTCTTGCCCAGAACAAGTCTACAATATCTACTAGATAACTTTTTAACCTGCTACGAATCACGGTAGGATTAAAGTTTTTTATCTGTGGTTACTGTATAAGCGTGTTCTTGATTGGGTAGGTTCGTTATGAGTGATACGGAGTTGCGTGTTTCCAAGATTAAGGATGGGACAGTCATTGATCATATCACGGCTGGGCATGCGTTGGATGTTGTGAAAATTCTGGGCATTACTGGACGAGAGAAGGGACCTATCACTATTGCGATTAATGTGCCGAGTAAACAGTTGAGGGTTAAGGACATCGTCAAGATTGAGGGGCGTGAACTGAATCCACAGGAGGTTCACAAGATTGCGTTGCTTGCTCCGCACGCAAGCATCAACATCATTCGTGGCTACAACGTGATTCGGAAGCAAGAAGTCAAGCTTCCCAAAGTTATTGACGATATTATCAAGTGCGCTAATCCAGCGTGCATCAGCAATAGTAATGAACCTGTGACGGCGAAGTTCTATGTGGATTGTGGTGAGCCTTTGCTGTTGAAGTGTCATTATTGTGGCTATATTGTTGAAAAGAAGGATGTTCTTGAACAGTTTTAGGGTTGTTGCCGGGCCTATTCGAAACGTGAGATAATACTTATATCGTAAGATACCAGATTCTAGTATAGTCGCCTGTCGATATGTCCAGAAACGGGCATATTGTACAAGTGTAGAACACAAATACACACGGTGAATAGTATGTTGGAAATACTCGCGTTTACATCATGGACAGGTTTTCTAGCCTATGCGCTGTGGTACACGACATGCGCGAAGCATCATGCACCTATCACTCCTAAAGATGCTAGGACGCTCCTGAAGATACACCGACAGACCACACACTGTGACGCAAGAAGATGGCGAGACGTGAAACATGGGAGCAAGATCGTAGGTTTCGAATGCGAATGCGGATACAAACACATTCAAAAACGGCCCCTAATAGGCAGAGCACCCGCAGTTCAGGCAAGCCCCGAAGCTCCCATTCTTGGCCACTTGGTCAACATGCCGAGACCGAGAGCCGTTTCTGAAAGCGAATACTCTCACTGAAAAAGCTTTTGCTGAGTCTAGTTTCCCACTTACGCCGATCCTAGAGCGTACATTCGCGTTATTATAGACAGAAAAGCTAACTAAAAGATATCGTTCAGCGATCCTCAATTAAGTTGCCAAGACATCACCAAGAACTCGAGCGTCCATCTAGACCTGGCCCACTTCTGACTGCTCTCCGATGTTTCAGCAGTTGTGAAGGAAGAGTGCCTTATAGCTAATCTACGTGAAGACCTAGGAAGCGCCTTCTTTTCGGCACATGACTACAATCGCGGAGAAACAACGTGAGAACTCAACCTGAAGTCAGACCCTGTTAAGCGACAGTCTGATGGTCTCCCAGTGCTTTGGTTGCCATTTTTCCTTCGGTGTGGTGGTAAGCGCTTTGATTTTTGTCAGGATTAGCTCGTGTCTTTCTTCATCTTCGACAATCCAACCTAGAATTCTTTTCAGATTTGCTTGGTCTATTCGGGGGTCCGGTACAATGAGTTGAATGGTTTTGAGATGCAGAGTTGTCAGATATTCCTCACCAACAAAGCTTTCGAAGTTGACCATCTTGTCTATAAGCGACGCTAGTTCGCTGTCTTCTATTTTCTCTTTCTTGATTGTTTCCTTTTGCGCTTGGAAGACT
>JBGOYR010000085.1:0-5157 GCA_041479765.1 Bathyarchaeia archaeon
CATGTCTAACAGGCAACATGGTCTGGAGCCTGATCAGACTCGGCTACCTGAACGATCCAAGGGTTCAGCGAGGCATCAACTGGATCGTTTCATACCAGAGATTCGACGACAGAACAAAGGAGAAACTGAAGGGCTGGCCATATGAAAAGCGGGAAAGATGCTTCGGCAGACATAGCTGTCACATGGGTGTGGTGAAGGCGCTGAAAGCTCTAGCGGAGATTCCTGAAAACAAAAGATCTCTTCGTGTAAGAGACACCATAGAGAAAGGTGCCGAATACATGCTTCAGCATCACATTTTCAAGAGAAGCCACGATCTAAAACAAATGTCGAAGCCTGAATGGGCTCGTTTCGGCTTTCCGCTCATGTGGAACACTGACGCACTGGAGATTCTCGGGATATTGACCAAGCTAGGTTACAGAGACGAACGAATGCACGAAGCTGTGGATCTGGTAGTTTCGAAACAAGACGAACGAGGCAGATGGAAACTCGAAACCACTTTCAACGGGCGTTTTCAGGCGGATATCGAACGGAAAGGCGAACCCAGCAAATGGGTAACCCTAAACGCGCTGAAAGCCCTGAAATCATTCTACAGCAGAACATAGTTGACGCTCGAAAACTTCTCCGAGGTTCAGCTCATACCCTGTGAACCGGTTCTTGAGGTTCGACTCCAGACTGTATAGGCTACTAAGAGGCTATTCAGTTTCCTTCATTCTGTTCCTAATCAAGTATACGATCAAAATGGCTTCGACAAAGATGTTCCCTGCCGCAAAGACAACGTCAGACCCTATCTGGATTGACACTATATAAAAGAGCAAAAGGCCCAGCAAAACCCAGACGAAAACGAAGTCTTTCATCAAGTCAATCGCATTCCTGGCTGCTCGCTCACTTTTCTCTCGTCTCGTCCTTGTGTTTGCGTAGATATAGATGCTGACCAAAGTGTGAAATACGGTTCCAGCGCTGATAATGACGGCCCACCAAACGAACAAGTCAATATCCGACACGGTCATCTACCTCCTCAAAACTTGCATATCTTATAGAAGAACACCTTGCCAGCGTCTACGAGGAAAAGGTACGTTGCGACCATGAGTATTAAGAGCAACCAGTAGTTGGGCGGAAGAGCCGTGAACCCCATGAAACCGCCTAGAAGCGTGAACGGTAATATAGTCCCAAATGCCACACAGGAAAGCGTAAGTACCGTGAGCCACTTGCCAGGGCGACTTGTCAGAAATGGGATCCGCCTAGTTCTAATAACAAACATGACTAACACCTCAGTCCAAAACGACTCCACAAACCATCCACTCTGGAAAAGACTGGCCGCAATATCCCGTTCCGGCCCTGGGATTGCCATGTTTAGGTGCATCGGAGCGATGAATATGAAAAGCATTATTCCATAAGTGAGAAAGTCGTAGAGTGAACTGAAAGGACCGAAAAATAGGGTGTACTTTCTCACGAAGCCTATGTCCCACCGCTTTGGCTTCTTGATGTACTCTTCATCGACATTGTCGGTCGGCAACGTCATGTTTGCAACGTCATAAAGCAGATTCATGAAAAGAATCTGCATAGGCAGCATAGGCAGAAAAGGTAAGAAAACAGACGCCGCGGCTGCACTGAACATGTTTCCGAAGTTGGAACTCGTCCCCATCAGAATGTATTTTATAGTGTTGCCAAAAATCTTGCGCCCTTCGATTATTCCGCTGGCCAGAACGAGCAAGTCTTTCTTCAGAAGGACTATGTCCGCCGCTTCCTTTGCCACATCCACAGCTGTGTCTACTGATATGCCCACGTCTGCCTCGTAGAGAGCTGGCGCATCGTTGACGCCGTCACCCATGAAACCCACAACGTGCCCATTTGCTTTTAGGGCCTTGATTATGTCGAGCTTCTGCTCTGGGGTAATCCTTGCAAAAATAGTGGTTTCCTCCGCCACTGCCCTGATTTCAGTCAAACTCATCTGCATCAAGTCTGAGCCGCTGACTACTCTCTTGACTGGAACCTTGAGTTCCTCACAAATCGTTCTTGCCACCAGCTCATTGTCCCCGGTCAGTATTTTGACGTCACAACCCATTTCCTTTAGTTTAGTCACGGCTTGATTGGCATCGTGCTTGGGAGGATCAGTAAAAACAAGAAAACCGAGAAGAGTGAGGTTCTTTTCATCATCCACTGTGTAAGAGCTTCGGGCTTCTATGCGGCGGTAGGCAACTGCAAGGATTCGGTATCCGAGCTGCGACAGGTTAACGAACTTTAAGTTAATCGCCTTTTGAACAGCGCTCATCGACTCAGCTCTTCCGCCGATTTCGGCCTGTTCGCATTTCGCGAAGATGGATTCTGGTGCACCTTTGCTGATCAGAATGTACGTGTCATCTTTCTTGACTACTGCTGACATGATTCGTCTCTGATAATCGAAGGGAATCTCGTCAATCTTTATGTATTGTTCAGCGGTTTCTTGTGCATTGTTCCGAATGGCGTATTCCCAGGTTGCAGTGTCCATCGGATTTCCGACAATCGTCTCCCCCACAGCAGCGGAGTTGCAAAGCAGTGAGTAGGTCAGCAGGTTACGATCTGTCTCTTCTCCGAGGGATTGACAGCTATGGAGACCTATTTTCCCGTCTGTAAGGGTTCCTGTCTTGTCTGTGCAGAGAACATCCATGTTCCCGAAGTCTTCGATGGAAACTAAACGCTTGACGACGACTTGCACCTTTGCCATTCTGCTTGCGCCTCTGGCAAGGCTTATGGTTACGATAGCAGGCATGAGCTCAGGTACGAGCCCAACTGCGACCGCGAGAGAGAACAATAGAGAATCGATCAAAGGATGGCCAACGGCCGCGTTCAATGAGAATATTCCAATCGCTAAAGCGAAAGTCAGCGTAAGAAGCATCGTCCCGTACTTCTTGATGCCTCTTTGGAATTCTGTTTCAGGGTGCGAGCGGGCTAGGCTCTTGGAAATGGCTCCTAGCTCCGTGTTTTTGCCAGTCGAGAGCACGAAGCCCTGTCCGCTCCCGTGCACTACAACGGTGCCCATGAACAGATAATTCGTCAGCTGTTGAGGTGTCGGACGTTGAAGATCGAGTCGGTCCGAAGTCTTCTCAACAGGAAATGATTCCCCGGTGAACGTTGCTTCATCAGTCTGAAGATCCTTGGACTTCACTAGTCTCACGTCTGCTGGAACGATGTCTCCAACGTAGACTGAGACCAGATCTCCTGGAACCAGCAGTTCTGAGTCAATCTGACAAGACTTGCCATCCCTTGCGACGACAGCCTTGATTGACACGTTCTTCTTCAGGTTTTCGACAGTCTTCTCTGCCTTGTACTCGTTGTAGAAACCCAAGACGACGCTGAGAGCAATCATTGAAAGTATTATTACCGCTTGTTTCAGTTCTGAGAAGACGCCAGCGATGACGGCACACGCGATCAGAATGGCAAAGACAGGATTTTTCAACTGCCTAAGAAGAACCTGAACCGCACTGAACGCGTGCGTTGGCAACTTGTTGTGCCCACAGATCTTTAGGCGGCGATTAGCTTCCAGGCCAGATAAGCCATGTTCACTGGTTTCGAGAGCTTCGTAAACTTCCGTAGGCTGTATAGACCAGTAGTCCTTTTTCGTGACAGTCTTCTCTTTCGCCGTAGTGTTGAATCCGCCTCAAACATGGTCCTCTTTGTTCATACGCGAGATTTTGTTGTTCCTAAGACCATCGAGCGGTATTTAGGGTTTGCGGAGCACTCTTTTCGCACAATCTGCGAATGAAGTAACGAGGGATTCAGGCCGGTTCTTCATGGATATCTATTCTAGTGATGTTAGGATAGTCGCTCCTGATTTCCTTCTCGAGCTTCGTTGTGATTTCATGTGCTTTTTCTATGCTGAGATTTGGATCGAAATGGCACTTAAGCACCAAATGCAGGGCATCGCCGAACCTGCGAATACTGATTCTGCAAACCTCTTTGATTTCGGGAAAACGCTCTGAAACATGCTCGATGTACGAATTCAGCTCAGTTTCGACTCCAGCCATCTCTCTGGACACGCGCTCTACAGCAGATTCAATGTGAACAGTAACCTCTGCGATGCTTGGGTCAGCGGCTTTCACCCTCGTTTCCACCTGTTCAGCAACTTCGTGCGCTTGTTTCACAGTCATGTTTGCGCTGACTTCTAGGTGAAGGTCGACGCAGAGCTTCTCGTCGATTCTTTGGACGTGAATGTTATGAACACCTCTAGATCCCGGCGTTCCCTCAGCCACATCCTTAACCAGTTTCCAGACACTTCCGCTACCTTCTCCCGCCGATTCAGTGTGTATTGTGACTCTGGCACTTGGGAATTCATCTATTATCTCTCTCTCAACATCTAAGCTGATTCGGTGAGCTTCCTCCCACTCAAGGCTACGGCCCAGCAAAACAAGAAGAACCACATCGATTCTCTTCCCGCTTAACCGAACTGTCAGCTGACGAACGCCTTCTACTTCCTTCATTGTTTCGACTTTCTTCTTGATTGCTTCGGCGATTTCTTCTTCTGACCGCTCAACAAATGGAAGGGGCACCAAGACACCTCTCTGATATTCTAAGTCACAGGAATATATAGATGCTCACAGCTCAAGTTACTGAACACCTTTGTCCAGGTAAGAGCGTCTTAGACCAGAGCGTCTTCAAAGAGTGAGGTATATATTCCGGTTTGCACACGCTAGAAATCTGGCATTCTGCGGAGATTCGCCAAGATGGGTGAAGATCAGAAAGAAGAGCAGCAGACCAACATGACACTTGAGGAACTGACTCAGGCGTTGGATAAAGAAAAGAAGCGTTCAGAAGAGCATCTCACGCGACTGAAATACCTGCAGGCAGACTTTGAGAATCTGAAGAAAAGGTCAGACCGCCAGTTGGAAGAGGTGAGGAAATACGCCAATGAGCGCTTGATCATCGAACTGCTGGGAGTCATCGATGAATTGGAGATGGCTGTAAAGTCTGGACACTATTCGAAATCCGCGGAAATCATGAATCAGGGAGTTGAAATGACCCTCAAAAAGCTGAGAAAAGTTCTTGAAAGCGAAGGAGTAACGCCCATAGATTGCGTGGGCGAACCTTTCGATCCCTCCAAACACAACGCCGTTGAAAAGGTGGAAAAGGAAGGAGTTAAAGACTGTACGGTGGTTGAAGAAGTGAGAAAGGGCTATACTATGA
>JBGOYR010000086.1:0-5148 GCA_041479765.1 Bathyarchaeia archaeon
AAAGTCGTAAGCTACCCTTCATTCCTGCGTTCCTTTGCCGTCTTTTCAGCCATAAGCTCAACTTGCTTTACGGCAGTGCCCAAATAGTTCCTCGGGTTCAAAGCTTCATCGATTTCTTTCTTACTTAGCCTTTCGCTCACTGTATTGTCTTCCAGCAGTATTTCCTTGAAACCTCGCTTTTCAACTTCACTTTTTATCGTCAGCTTTCTGAGGTGTTCGTGGGCTTCTTGTCGGCTCATGCCCTTTCTTGCTAGCGCTATCATGACGGCTTCAGCCATGCAACGCCCTTCGGTCACCTCCATATTCTTAAGCATCCGCCTTTCATCAACACGCAAACTTGCCACTATATTGTTCATGAGAAAAAGCAGATAGTCAGTCAGTATGCAAGTCTCCGGAAAGATGAAACGCTCCGCTGAAGATTGTGTCAGGTCTCTCTCATGCCATGTCACCACATTCTCCAAAGCCGGAATAACTAAACTTCTCACAATCCGGGCCAAACCACAGACTCTCTCGCATAGTTCTGGGTTTCGCTTGTGAGACATCGTTGAACTGCCAACCTGCTTCCCGGCCTCGAAGGCTTCAAAAAGCTCCCCGATTTCTGGCCTTTGCAGCTCACGAATCTCGACAGCAAAATTGTCGAGCGAAGACGCGACTCCAGCCAGCAGACAGACAAGCTCGGCATGACGATCTCTTTGAACGATCTGAGTTGAGATGTCAGCTGCGTTAAGCCCCAAGCGCTGCATGACGAGCTCCTGAATCTTCATGGCATGTGGCCCCAAACCAGCCTGAGTCCCAACCGCTCCCGTCATTTTTCCCACAAGAACACGCTCCTTGCACTGCTCAAGCCGTTGAATGTGCCTTGAAACCTCACGCATCCAAACCGCAAACTTGAAACCCAACGTGATCGGCAGCGCATGCTGGCCATGCGTTCTCCCCATCATCATGGTCTCCTTGTACTGCAGGGCCTTGTCCATCAGAATCTTTTCAAGATCACCAAGCTTCTTTTCTATCAGCTCCAGTGCTTCCTTCAGCTGAAGCGCATTGGCAGTATCAACTACATCATAACTAGTTGCCCCAAGATGCACGCACCCTCCGCTCGGTCCGCACACTTCTGACAAGGCTCTGACCAAGGCGGTAATGTCGTGCTTGATTTCGCGTTCAATCTCCTTGATGCGGCTCAGCTTCACATGCTTCAGCAAGGCAGCAGCCATCACTCTTTCCGCATCTTTCTTCGAAATGTTACCAACTTCAGCGTGCGCCCACGCTAGAGCGGCCTCAACATCAAGCATCTTCTGAACCCGCGTCTCCTCCTCAAAAATCCTTCTCATCTCGGGAGTTCCATGACGCCCCGTGTCGATAGGCAGAATAGGCACCTCTTCATCCCTCGCACAACAAGAATAGAACGAACTAGATTAATGCTTTATCCACATAATCACGCTTCCAACGTCGACCCGAAGCTTCTACCGATAGAACCCTCACGAGAATAGAAACCGCCAGCATTGAGAATATGACAGTCAACAGATATGCTGAGGACAATGTGAATCAAGCCAAAGTTGAATCCATATTCAAGGCAAAGAACGCGCAAGCTTTTCGGCCTATTGCTCCGCTAGTATCCTTCAATCGCACAATGCTTGCGAACGTACCCATCTAGCTTGTCGCCTAACGTTTCTTTCAGCAAGCTCATCCTGATGCTCAGGTATTCTTCACGGAGTATATCGAAGTGGTAACGGTTCCATTTTCGTCCGTTGACGAAAGCCGACTGCCTTTCTATTCCGCCTCTCTTGAAACCACAAGACTCCAAAGCCTTGTGAGCACGCCTATTGTACTCTACGCTTGATGCTTCACACCGATCTACGTTCAGTTGGTTGAAAGCCATCTCCAGCAAAGCGACCGCAATTTGTCTTCCCAAGCCTTTCCCCCACAGCTCCTTCTTTCCAATATACGTGCCTACGTCTGCTGTCCTCACATTAGCCCAATCCCATTGTTCAATACGAGCAATCCCGATAGCTTCTTTCGAAGATGCAAGCTCAACGATGAAGCGTGTTTGCCTCTCGTCCTTCATCCATTCATCGTACCGTTGCTCAAGCTGCGTCATGCTAACGATGTTCATCGGCCTGTTTCGCGAATACAGTATCACCTCAAAATCATTCTCCCAACTGTGCAGCACCTTCAAATCGTCCTTCTCAATAGGTCTAAACCGCAAATCACCAAACTCAAACATCCAAATACACCACCGAAACCAACAATGCTATCCACCACCACGCTATTAACCTTAATTATCCAACCTGTAATGAGAAAAACCTGAGAAGAAAGGTCAACACGCAGTATGAATACTCTTGTCGCAGTTCTAGACAGAGAAGGCGAAAACGCCACCCAAATAGCACTCACCATGCTTAAAGCATTGACATCCAAGAAAGCGGAAACCTACGGAATAGCATCGCCAACCGAGATAGAAACCAGAGGAACCTTTGAAGCATTACAGAACTCTGACATCAAATCGCACATCGTAATCGCTTGCGTATCCTCACAACCTCTTGGAGAAGATGAAGCCCAACCGATCAGGCTGGAAAAGGCAACGATGATTTTTGATGGAAGAATCTTTTCGCCAAGAGAAAGCAGTCTGATCGGAGAAAAGCGTAAAGGAAAAATACAAAACCATCATGAAAACGCGGAGACTATTGTCAAAGAGACGGAAGGCGACTTCACCTTCGTAATAGCCGAACCCGAGGGAATTCTTGCAGGCAGGGACTCCATTGGTGTCCGACCGCTCTACTATGGAGAGAGAACAAACATCGCAGCTTTGGCTTATGAACGCAAAGCGCTGTGGAAAGCTGGGATAGAGAACACTGTTTCATTTCCGCCAGGACACGTAGCCGCTCTTGACAGGAAAGGCTTCAAATTCAAACCCGTCAAGAGGCTTGTCTACTTGAAACCAGAACAGACCGACATGAAAACTGCATCTGAAAGACTCGACAGACTCTTACGGCAGTCAGTGAAGAGCAGGGTCTTTGGACTGAAGGAAGTTGCAGTGGCGTTCTCAGGAGGATTGGACAGCAGTCTAATCGCCTTCCTCGCTAGAGACTCGGGTACCAAAGTCAACCTGATTCACGTATCATTACTAGATCAACCCGAAACAGAACATGCCAAACGTGTAGCCAACGAGCTGAAACTACCGATCCATGTTTGTCAATTCAGTGAAAACGATGTGAAGCATGTTCTACCAGAAGTCCTGTGGATTATTGAAGAAGCAAACCCGATCAACACAAGCATAGCGATCCCAATATATTGGGCAGCAAAGAAAGCCGCAGACATGGATCTTAAAGTGATGTTGGCTGGACAAGGTGCCGATGAACTCTTCGGCGGATACAAACGCTACGTAGACTGTTACATGCTTCAAGGCGAAGAAAAGACAAGAAAGAACATCTTCAACGACATTATCAGACTTCATGAGACCAACCTAGAAAGAGACTTCAAGATCTTCAACATACACGGCGTAGAGCTACGCCTGCCCTTTGCAACCTATGAAATAGCAAAATTCGCCTTAAACCTACCTCTGAGCCTCAAGATAGGGCCGAACGCTAACACGCTGAGGAAGCTTGTGCTAAGACGCGTAGCGCAAGATCTTGGTCTTTCACAATCTGTAGCGACGAAACCGAAAAAGGCAATACAGTACACTACAGGCATAAACAACGCTTTAGAGAGAATAGCCAAGAGAAGCGGACTAACAATCGATGACTATTTGCAGACCCTACTCCAGTCTACCCGCGAGAAGATGATGTGACATGAGTAAGACAGCAGTGATCTTCTCACCTAGATACTACGAGCACAACACCGGCAAAGACCACCCGGAATCAGCAAAACGCCTTAGCGCCATAATTGACGAGCTAAGAACAAGCAAGTTTTCAGCAAACAGGAATTGGCGGTTCGTTAGACCAGGCAGGGCAAGCTTGAGAGATGTTGAACTCGTCCATGGAATGGAGTACATCAGACTTGTTGAGGCCGTATGCAAGTCCGGAGGCGGATTATTAGATCTTGGAGACACTCAGGTTTCGCCTGAAAGCTTTGAAGTTGCGCTTCATGCTGTGGGCGGAACCTTGAAAGCTGTCGATCTTGTGATGGGAGGAAAGTTTCGAAATGCCTTTGTCCTGGCTCGTCCCCCAGGACATCATGCAAGCAAGTACCGAGCATGCGGTTTCTGTCTCTTCAATAACGTCGCGATAGCTGCGAGATATCTGCTCGAAAGATTCGGGCTGAAGAGGGTCTTGATACTGGACATAGATGCCCACCACGGAAATGGCACGCAAGAAATCTTTTACGAAACAGATAAGGTTCTGTTCATAAGCTTGCACGAAGACCCATATGGTTTTCCCGGAACAGGGTTCACCGACGAGATCGGAGAAGCCCAGGGACTAGGCTACAATGTCAATATCCCACTACCTTTTGGAACAGACGATCATATCTACCTAAGAGCTGTGGATGAAATCGCAAGACCCATCATTCTTCAATACAATCCGCAGTTCGCGCTAGTGTCAGCCGGGTTCGACGGCCACCACTCTGATCCTGTTGCAAACCTTTCGCTTACGTACGGATGCTACCAGCGGATTTTTGAAACGATAATGCAAGTTGCATCAGAGAAGTGCAGTGAACGAGTTGTCTCCGTTCTCGAAGGAGGCTACTGCGTGAGCGCTATAGGAAAGGCGGCTGCAATTGCCATTGCTAGAATGAGTGGAGCACCCTATTTTGTTCATGACATGCCCCGAATCGCGGAGACAAGGATTATGAAGAGAGGCGAAAAGATCTTGGAAGAAGTGAAGAAAGCTCAGCGCGCTTTTTGGAGCATAGACTAGCAAGCAGGTCTTTCAAGGTTATTCGACTACTTGTATCGCGGTTTCTGGGCATTGGACCTCGCATGCTCTGCAAACCAAGCATTCGTCAACCTTCACGGGAACAGACTTGTTGTCCTTAATTTCGTAGACGCCCACCGGGCAAGTATCCTTGCATGTGCCGCATCCGGTACATTTTTGGTTGTCCACAACGATCTTGACCATGCTTGCCATGGCCGCCTGTTCGAGCACTTCCGGACGCACCGCGTCGTGCATGAACTCGAGGAACTTGTCGCGCTGATCGGCCGGGAATGTCTTGGCCAGT